>JAACDS010000301.1 GCA_009936895.1 Pseudomonadota bacterium | reverse complement strand
TGCGGACAAAGCTGTCGTTTATTTACTTATATCTAAAGCCCGCCTAGCGCGCTTCGCGATAGCGGCGAAACACACTCGGTTGAACATTAGACTTTCGCGGTTATCTCTTTGAATTATCAATGGGTCGTGCGAAGCGCTCCTTAAGGCTGAAAGTGGTAGACAAAATGGAGCCTACACTTCGCAGTTTAACCGCAGTAGACCATAAACGTGTCTAGTATCCAACTGTCTTAGTAAAACGCTACCAAACTGGCCACTATTGGATTTGACGTAAGCTGGGATAAGCGTTTCGGAACCTCTTGCACTTGTCCTTCATAGTAGCAATCAAACCCGCCACAGGTACGATGGTTTCGCTGATATCTGGGGGGGTTAACACGTCTGATACGGGGCGCCCAGTGGCGGCAAGCAAACCTAGCTTTGCGGCACCCAATGCAGCGCCAAATTCCCGGCCGCTTGGCACCAAAAGTGGGGTATCCAAGACAGTCGCAATCAATTTCAGCCAATAAATTGAGGCGCTGCCGCCGCCAATTGCCAAAAGGCTTTGAATGTTGACACCCGTTGATCGCAGCGCATCAAAGCTGTCGCGCAATCCGAAGGCGACGCCTTCGAGGACGGCGCGGGTCAGATCTTCGGTCGTTGTTCCGGTGGACAAACCGGTAAACCCGCCGCGAATTTGGGAATCGTTATGGGGTGTGCGCTCGCCAGACAGATATGGGAGGCACCGCACGGCACCGGGCGATTGAACCTCCGTCCCAAGCGTTCCAGTCAAGTCCGCAGGACTTTTCCCGGTGATCCGCGAAAGCCAGTTCAAACTGTCGGTTGCCGACAGCATAACCCCCATCTGATACCAGTGCTCTGGAACCGCATGGCAAAAGGTATGGACTGCCGCATCCGGCGCGGCGGCATAACTATTACGCGCGACGAGAATAACGCCGGAAGTTCCAAGCGAGACAAAGCCCGACCCTTCGCTCAGCGCTCCGATACCGCAGGCGGCAGCGGCGTTGTCACCTGCGCCACCGGCCACAGCGACATCTCGGCCCACGCCCCATTTTCTGGCAAGATCCGCGCGCAGTGTGCCTGCGCGCTCGGACCCTTCAACGAGGCGGGGCATCTGGTTGGGCCGCATATGTCCTGCGTCCAGCAAATCATCAGACCAGTCTCGTTTACTGACATCCAGCCATGCAGTGCCTGCGCTGTCGCTCATGTCAGCCACAAAATCATCCGTCAGATAGTGGTTGAGAAAAGCTGCTGGCAAAAGAACTTTGTTGATTTTGGCAAAGATTTCGGGTTCGTTGTTCCGCATCCAGACCAGCTTGGGTGCTGTAAATCCGGGAAAAACAATATTGCCAGAGAGCGCCCGGATCTGGTCCATGTTGTCAAGCTGGGCGGCTTCAAGCTCCGAACGTACATCATTCCAAAGGATGCATGGTCGTAGAACCTTGCCAGACGCATCCAACAGTGTGGCCCCGTGCATATGGCCAGCTACACCGATGCCCTTCAAATCCGCAAAGGCAGGAAACTGCGATTGAAGTTCGGCAATCGCATCTTCGAGCGCGCTCACCCAATCTGCAGGGTCCTGTTCGGACCATCCGGGTTGGGGGTTTGAGACGTTATAGTGACGCTCGGCCGAGCCTATGGGCGCCCCGTGCTCGTCGATGAGCAGCGCACGTATGCCGGACGTGCCTAGATCAATTCCCAAAAAGCTCATGTGTTGTTGGCCTTGATGTTTTGCTCAGCGTTCGTCGCGGTTTGTGACTGGGTATTATACAGTTCAGAAAAGTCATGTAAAACATGCTCTGCCCCTGCTTTCAACAACAGCGTTGCGTGTGCGTCCTGTATATCGGTCAGGTGCGCGCCCCGCAGAAACCCCATGGCTCGCATCCCGGCGGCTTTTGTGGCCACGATACCATGAGGCGAATCCTCGATAACCAAGCAAGCATCCGGATGTGTTCCCATTTGCGTTGCAGCAAACAAAAACAGATCAGGGGCTGGCTTGCCGTTATGCACTTGTTCTGCGCTGAAAAGCACCTGAAATCGATCCGCGAGGCCCATTGTGGATAGAGAAAGACGGATGCGCTCAAACTTGCTGCTCGAGGCGACGCAGTGGCGTATTCCTCGTTCGGCGAGATGGTCAAGAAACGGCAAAATACCTGGCATGGGATTTAGTTCGTGGCCAAGTCTCTTGTAGAGCGCGCTTTGCCAGCGATGCGCAAAAACTTCGGACGCGTTGGTTGGGCCATGTTGCTCGATATAATCCTGAATAGATTTCAGAGATCTGCCAAGGAACAGAGAACGCACGTGGTCCAGCGACATGTGTAGCCCGCCGTCAGCAAGCGCGTCACGTAACGTGCCCAAGGACAAAAGTTCGCTGTCTGCAATCACGCCATCGAAGTCAAAGATAACCACTTCTACACCGTCCAGCGCAGCTATCTCGGGTGTGTCGAGCGGCGCGGTTATCCTACGTGACGGAGCCAGGACCGAACCTAAATGGCCCGTCCATCCGCATCGAATTGGTGCAGACGGTGATCGGGAATACGCAAACCAATTTCTGCCCCGTTTTCGGTGTCGTTGTCTCCATCGACACGGGCCACAAGCTGGGTGCCGCTATGAGTTGTAAGATAAAGCAGGCTTTCACCTCCCAACTGTTCTTTCACGCGCACGGTTGCATTCATGTGGCCTTCGTCGCTGACGGAAACCTCAAGATGTTCCGGCCGACACCCGATGTAAGCGGCCTTGGAGTCTAGAGTCAGCCCCTGAACGGTATCGTCCTTTGAAAACACATTCATCGCGGGTGAGCCGATGAATTCCGCCACAAAACGCGATACAGGTTTGTGGTACAAATCCATGGGGTTTCCGACTTGTTCAACCCGGCCAGCGTTCAGTACCACGATCTTGTCGGCCATGGTCATGGCTTCGACTTGGTCATGCGTGACATAGATCATCGTGGCCCCCAGCTGCTTGTGCAACGCCTCTAATTCAACCCGCATTTGAACGCGCAGCTTCGCGTCAAGGTTAGAGAGAGGTTCGTCGAACAAGAAAACCTTCGGGTTCTTCACAATCGCCCGTCCAATAGCCACGCGCTGACGCTGACCGCCAGATAGTTGGCTGGGCTTACGGTCAAGGTAATCTTCGAGTTGCAGGATGCGCGCGGCCTCAGCGATACGTTCCTTTTGAAGGGCCGGTGCGAATCCGTTCACCTTCATTCCAAACTCCATGTTTCCACGCACGGTCATGTGCGGGTAAAGCGCGTAGGATTGAAAAACCATTGCTAGTTCACGATCAGCCGGTGCAGCCTTTGTGACATCCTTGCCATCCAGAACAATCGTACCGGATGCGACACTCTCCAGCCCCGCAAGGCACCGCAATAGGGTCGATTTCCCGCAACCTGAAGGACCCACGAAAACGACAAATTCGCCATCTGCAACATCAAGACTGATGTCAAACAGTGCCTGCGTATCCCCGTAAAACTTGTCTAACCCTTCGATCTTGATTCCTGCCACAAAGGTTCCTCCTTGTTCGGCACGCGGTTTGCGCGAGTTATCTTATGTATTTTTTTAGATACAAATGTATTGACAATCAAGAGTAAAATTACAATTGTATTAGTGTAGATGCAAATGGATTTTCGCTCTGCACAAATCAACGGGAGGAACCAAAATCATGAAAATGTTACGCAATTTCTATTGCTCAGCGGCTCTCGCCAGCTTGGCAGCCACTGGCGCGATGGCCGATGGCCACGGTTGGAGCCTAAAAGACGCGGCCGCACCCTACGCGGGAACAACGGTTGACGTTGTTTTCCTGCTACGCCCCGGATACGAGGCGGTTGAGGCGATGCTGCCCGCTTTTGAGGAAGAGACCGGCATTAAGATCAATATTATCAAGCACCCCTACGAAAACGCACTTGGCGAACAGGTCCGCGACTTTGTCGCAGGCGGTGATCTGGATATTGCGCTGATTGACCTTGTATGGATTGGCAACTTTGCTGAGAACGACTGGATCTTGCCGCTGGCAGATGTGCAAGCAAAATTCCCTGAAGCCGTTGACCCCGATCTGGATATTGATGACTTCTTTCCGCTGGTGCTGAACGCCTTCGGCGGATGGAACGACACGATCTATGGTCTGCCTTTCGACAACTATTCTGGCATGATGTTCTACAACCGTTGTATGTTGGAAGACGCGGGCTTTGACGGCCCACCTGCCACATGGGCTGAGTTGAAAGATACTTATGGTCCTGCTTTGACTGGAGACGGCAAATACGCCTTCGCGCTGCAGTCCAAACGCAACGAAACCCAGTCCGCAGACTCTTTTGCGCGGGTGCTGTGGCCGTTTGGTGGTTCGTTCCTTGATGCTGACTTCAAGTCAAACCTCAACAGCGCTGAAAGTCAGGCTGGTCTGAAGTTCCGTCAGGATCTGATGCAGTACATGCCAGACGGCATCGTGGCCTATGACCACGCCGAAACCGTGAACGGCTTTACTCAAGGTGATGTGGCCATGATCACAGAGTGGTCCGCATTCTATTCGACAATTGTGTCGCCAGACACCTCGAAGGTCGTTGACTGCGTCGAGATCGCGCCAGAGCCAATGGGCCCTGCAGGCCGTAAGCCGGCCCTTGGTGGCTTCTCGCTTGCCGTGACAAGTCAGGCAGACGAAGCAGAACAGGCAGCCGCTTATTTGTTCATCCAGTGGGCAACCTCAAAAGCCAACGCACGGGAGTATTGAGAGCGTGGCGGTGTTCCTGCTCGACAGTCCGTTTATATGCAAGATGGCTTGGAAGGCTTCAAATTCGTGCCAGCGCTTGTTGAATCTTGGCAGGACGGTGTGCCAGAGTTCCGCCCACGCTTTGCAGAATGGCCTGAGATCACCGAGATCGTGCAGGAATGGGGCACGAAGATGATGTTGGGTGAGGTTAGCACTGAAGAGGGCGCAACCGAGATCGGCACACGCATGGAAGCGGTTCTTGAAGCTGCAGGTTACTACGACGGCAGCAAGCCGAAGGCGCAGTAAACCACGCGATCCGTCGGAGGCACCTATACAGTGCCCCCGACACCCTAGGGAGGACAAAGTATGACCGCAAAGGTCTCACGTAAGACCGTTTTTGGCTTTATCGGCCCCGCGGTGATTGGTCTGGCAATGGTCGGCATTGCCCCACTGTTATACGCGGTCTGGACGTCCCTGCATTTTTATAATCTGACGAAGCTGAAACGTGTCGAGTTTATCGGTTTGGAAAACTACTGGACCGTGCTAACGGATGAAGTTTTCTGGCAGGCTATGGGGCGCACGTTCTTTCTGCTCGGAGCCGCCCTGCCACTGCAAATCGTGTTGGGACTCGGCATCGCACTGACCCTACACCAACCCGGTTTGACACTGCTGAAAACGCTCTGCCGATTGAGCCTTGTCTTACCAATGGCGACCACCTATGCCGTGGTGGGCCTTCTTGGACAGGTTATGTTCAACCAGAAATTCGGTGTCGTGAACCAGTTGCTAGGGGGTGCGAATATAAATTGGATTGGTGATCCGGAAAACGCCTTTGCGATGATCATCTTCTGGGATGTTTGGCAATGGACGCCCTTTGTGGCCCTCGTCCTACTGGCCGGGCTGACAATGGTGCCCGGTGAGGTTGAAGAGGCCGCGCGTCTGGAAACTAAGTCCAAATGGACCGTGCTTCGCTATGTGCAATTGCCCTTCCTCGTTCCGGGGCTGGTAGCGGTTCTGATCTTGCGCACGGCTGATACGCTTAAGCTTTTCGATATGGTTTTCACTCTGACCCGAGGTGGACCGGGATCCTCGACAGAGTTCATTTCACTGATGATACAGCGGATTGGTTTTCGTGGCTTTGACCAAGGGCTTGCCTCTGCTCAGGCGATCATCTTGTTGATCATCACAATTATCCTTGCGCAGATATATATCCGCGTCTTCTATAAAGAGGTCTGAGCCATGATATCGACCCGGTCATTATGGACACAGATTTTCTTTCTGATCGTAATTATTACAATCTGCGTCTTTCCATTCTATTGGATGGTGACGACCTCGCTGAAGACCCAGATTGTGGCCCTCGAGGCGCCTCCGGTCTGGCTGTTCGAACCTACTTTGAAAAATTACCAAGAGGCCCTGTTTGAAGATGGTGTTCTGCGAACTCTGATCAATTCGCTGCTCGTAGCCGTTTCCACCACGCTGCTTGCTCTGATCCTTGGCGTACCTGCTGCCTTTGCGCTGGCCCGGTTCGAGTTTCTCGGCAAAAAGGATCTGTGGTTCTGGTTCATCACCAACCGCATGGTATCCCCCATCGTGCTGGCGCTACCCTTTTTTCTGATTGCCCGCAATCTTGGCATTCTCGACAAGCACATCACGCTGATCCTAATTTATCTGACATTCAATCTGCCGATCGTGATTTGGATTGTGACCGACCAGTTCCGGGGCATTCCATATGATCTGGACGAGGCCGCACGTTTGGAGGGTGCTTCTCAATTCACCATCATGCGCAAAATTTGTCTCCCACTTGCGATGCCGGGCGTCGCGGTCTCGGCCATATTTTCTTTCATTTTTTCTTGGAACGAATTGATGTTTGGCTTGATCCTGACCCGAACAGAGGCCAAGACAGCCCCGGCGATGGCTGTAAGCTTTATGGAAGGGTATAATCTGCCCTACGGAAAGATCATGGCGACATCGACGCTTATCGTGATTCCAGTTTTGATCTTTGCGCTTATCGCTTCCAAGCAATTGGGGCGCGGCCTAACCATGGGGGCCGTGAAATGATCAGTATTCCATTTGCTTTTCGGCTTGTATAGATAGCGCGAAGAATGGAGGGATAATGTCACGATCCATCAAACTGGAACAGATCGACACAGAAGAGCAATTGCTCGTTCGGCTTGCTTGGGCTTGCGAAGTCGAAGATATGACACAAGCAGATGCAGCTGAACGGTTCGGTATAACAAGGTTGCGGGTCAACAAGGCGCTCAGCGAGGCGCGAAAGCGCGGCATTTTGCGGATCAGCGTCGACTCAATCTACACAGCGGCTGCAAAAGCGGAATGGAAGCTTGAGCGTCAGTTTGGTCTGGCACGCGCCATCGTTGTTCCTTCCCCGCAAGACCCAGCCTCAGTCACGCCTCTTGTTGCGGCAGGTCTTGGGAGCCATTTGGGCGATATTCTACAAAACCAGTCCCTCACCCGCTTCGGCATGTCGTGGGGCAACACGCTGAACCTTGCGACCCGTCATATGCAACCGCTCAACCGCCCTGACCTAGAGATCGTGTCGATTATGGGCGGCGTCTCGCGCGGATCGGACGTAAACGGCTATGAGATCACCACGCGGTTGGCTGATCTTTGCAACGCAGAGCACAGCTTTTTCACCGCACCCCTCTATGCGGGCAGCGCCGAAAGCCAGAAACTGTTCCTCCAACAGGACGTCATCAAGGACATGCTGACTAAAATGCAATCCTGTGGTGCGGTTGGTTTGGCAACAGGCGACCTGAACAGCTCGCTTTTGGTGCGGGATGCTATTCCGTCTGACGTCACTGCGACTGAGTTGCTCGCCTTGGGGGGGGTTGGTGACATTATGGGTCAAGTCCTAGACGCAGACGGCGAGTTGATAGACCACCCTATCAACGACCGGGTGATTGGCCTGTCGCTCGACGATTTGAACAAGATCGAAAATGTCATTCTTGCAGCAGGTGGATTGCAAAAGGTTCCAGTTATAGCAGCCGCTTTGAAGCGCGGGTTTGTAGATACGCTTGTTACGGATGAAAATACGGCAATGGCGTTGCTGGATAAAACAGCTTAGCAATCAACGGAGGTTCTTATGGCAACAGCATTGGTTCTGGAAGAGGCAGGAAAACTTTCGCTAAGAGATATTGCCCTGACCGAGACGCTGGGCTCTGGTGACGTGCGGATCTCTATTGATACAGTCGGCATCTGCGGCAGCGATGTGCATTATTATACCTACGGCAAGATTGGTCCGTTTGTTGTCCGCAAGCCGATGGTTCTGGGACATGAAGCGGCAGGCGTTGTTACTGAAAGGGGGGCTGATGTCACTCATCTGGGCGTCGGTGATCGCGTATGTATGGAACCTGGCATTCCAAATCCAGCATCTAAGGCGTCAAAACTTGGGGTCTATAACGTGGACCCGGACGTGCAGTTCTGGGCGACACCGCCCGTGCATGGGTGTTTGACTCCCTCTGTCGTACATCCCGCGGCCTTCACATACCGCTTGCCTGACAACGTCACCATGGCGGAAGGCGCCATGGTTGAACCATTTGCAATCGGGATGCAAGCCACCGCGCGGGCGAAGATCAAACCGGGCGATGTTGCGCTGGTGACAGGGTCCGGACCGATTGGCCTAATGTGCGCGCTTTCGGCTTTGGCAGGCGGTTGTGCTACGGTGTTCATAACCGATCTTGTCGAAGAAAAGCTGCAGATCGCTGCACGATATGAAAATATCAAGCCGCTATTGATCCCACGCGATGATGTGTCTGAACGCTTGAAAGCTGCGACCGAGGGCTGGGGCGCTGATGTTGTGTTTGAATGCGCCGGGGCGGCAGCTTCGATCCAGACCGCGCTTGATGCCGTGGCCCCTGCCGGTTGTGTAGTCTGGGTAGGGATGCCGGTTGATCCCGTGCCGGTTGATATCGTGTTGGCCCAGTCTAAGGAAATCCGGATGGAAACGGTGTTTCGCTATGCCAACATGTACGACCGTGCAATTGCGTTGATTGGATCGGGCAAGGTGGATTTAAAACCTCTTATTTCGGAAACCTTCGGCTTTGAAGAGAGCATCAAAGCGTTCGACCGCGCCGTTGAAGCACGGCCAACGGATGTAAAGATCCAGATCAAGGTCAGCGGGTCATGACCCTCGCCGACCAGGTCCTTGAAGAATTGCGCCCTGGGCTGGCACCTGATGTACTTGCGCAATTGCCTGATCTTTCAAAGCGGCTGGCCTTGGCTGGACGCATTCTATGTTATGGGGTTGGACGCGAAGGCTTGATGATGAAAGCGTTGGCAATGCGCATGTATCATTTGGGTCTAGATGCGCATGTGGTCGGCGATATGACGGTACCGCCTGTTGCGTCGGGAGATGTTCTAATTGTCAGCGCCGGGCCCGGCAGCTTTTCGACAGTCGCAGCACTGGTGAAAGTCGCCCAAAACGCCAAGGCGCAGGTCATCTGCGTGACGGCTGAACCGGACGGCCCTGTGCCGCAAATGGCTGACGCTGTGGTCCAGATTCCAGCCCAGACAATGGCAAACGACCGGAGCGAAGCGACCTCTATCCTGCCAATGGGCTCGCTCTATGAGGCGCTGATGTTCCTGTTCTTTGAACTTCTGGTCCTTGATTTACGCACCCGCCTTGGCATCGCGCCTGACGCGATGAGGGCTAATCATACGAATATGGAGTAGCGCATGGGCTGGGAGGACAGATTTCCGATTGCAGGCAAAACGGCACTGGTGACCGGGGCGTCTTCCGGGATCGGAGCGGAAATTGTGCGCGTCTTTACGCAAGCGGGTGCGCGCGTCATTGCAAGCGGACAGTCACAGGAACGGCTTCAGGCGATAGCGACGCCAACAGAGTGCGACACGATAGTAGCGGATATTGCTAGCGCTGAGGGTTGCGAAAGACTTGCCACTGGCGCGTTGGACCTATCGTCACGGATCGACATACTAGTGAACTCTGCCGGAGTGGCGCTGGTTGGCTCGGTACTGGACTACAGCGTGGATAACTGGGATCGCACGTTGGCCATCAACCTGCGCGCACCATTCTTGCTGGCCAGGGCGTTGGCCCCTCAGATGATCGCCGCCAAGGCCGGCAAGATCATCAACATCTCATCGCAAACGGGTGTGATCGCCTTGGCAGATCATGCTGCCTATGCCGCCTCCAAAGGCGGGCTGAATGCGCTGACCAAGTCCTTGATGACCGAACTTGCGCCGCACACCATTCAGGTCAACGCCATTTGCCCGACAGTGGTCATGACCGAAATGGGCCTTGAAATCTGGAGCCCGCCAGAAAAATCTGGCCCCATGATTTCGGCCACCCCGCTGGGACGTTTTGGTGAACCGGTGGAAATCGCGGATATGGCGCTTTATCTCGCCTCCCCGGCCTCTGATCTGGTGAATGGCGCATTGATGATGATTGAAGGGGGCTATTCCAGCGTATGAAGGGCTTTGGAGTACATACGTCGATGTGGACGATGTCCTGGGACGCGGAAGGGGCCGCGCGGGCGATTGCGGCAGCAACGGAAAGCGGCATGGATTTCATTGAAATCGCGTTACTGGACCCCGCGTCTACCGATGCCGCTTTGGGCCGCCAATTGCTAAACAAGGCGGGCCTGCCTGCGGTCTGTTCGCTTGGTGTGCCAGAGCACTATTGGCCGTCCAAGAACCCTGAGGGTGCCATCGCGTTTCTGACGCTTGCGTTGGAAAAGGCGGCAGGCCTAGGAGCCGAAGCCCTGACTGGGGTCGTCTATGGTGGGATCGGGGAACGCAGCGGCCAGCCACCCACACAAACCGAGTTGGACAATGTGGCAACGGCATTGAAAGCCGCAGCAAAAATCGCCAAAGGCCATGGTCTTGCTTTTGGGATCGAACCGGTTAACCGCTATGAAAGTCATCTCATCAACACAGCCGCGCAAGGCGTTGCTATCATCGAACGGATCGGGGCGGAAAACATGTTCCTCCACCTAGATACGTATCACATGAACATCGAAGAACGCGGCGCGGGCAACGGTATACTCGCGGGGCGCGATCACTTGCGCTACATCCATCTTTCGGAATCCGATCGCGGCACGCCTGGACAGGGAACCTGTGATTGGGACGAGATTTTTGCCACCTTGGCAGCCATCGGGTTTGATGGTGGGCTTGCTATGGAGAGCTTCATCAACATGCCGCCAGAGATCGCGCATGGATTGTCGGTCTGGCGGCCCGTTGCAGACAACTCCGAACAGGTCATTGGACAGGGTCTTCCCTTCCTCAAGGGCAAGGCCGCGCAATACGGGCTAATCTAATCAACAGAAGGGGACGACGATGTCAAAACTGTCTGGGAAAGGGGTGGCCATCACCGGCGCGGCCTCTGGCATTGGTCTGGCTTGCGCGAAGGCCTGCATCGACGACGGGGCGCAGGTTGCTGTGGTTGATCGGGATGCTTCGGCGCTTCACGCAGCCTGTGCTGATTTGGGGCCAAATGCAAAGCCAATCGAGGTCGACCTTCTGGACAAGAGTAGCGTAGCGCAAATGTTGCCACAAATCCTTGACAAGTGCGAGGGTCTCGATGCGTTTCATGCCAATGCAGGGGCTTATGTGGGTGGCGATGTTCTGGAAGCCGATCCCGACGCTTGGGATCACATGCTCAACCTCAATATCAACGCGACATTCCGGTCAGTCCATGCGGTTTTGCCGCATCTTACCAAGCAAGGCGGCGGTGATGTGATCCTGACCAGTTCGATTGCGGGCATGGTCCCGGTGATGTGGGAGCCGATCTACACAGCCTCGAAACACGCGGTGCAGGCGTTTACTCATACGGTGCGACGGCAAGTGGCCAAACACGGCGTGCGCGTTGGGGCCATTCAACCGGGTCCGGTTGTTACAGCGCTGTTGGACGATTGGCCCCAAGCGAAAATGGATCAGGCGCTGGCAGAAGGCAGCCTGATGCAGCCCGAGCAGGTCGCGGATTGCGTTGTCTTCATGTTGTCCCGGCCGCCGAACGTGACCATACGCGATCTGGTCCTTCTGCCCAATGCGGTCGACCTATGACGGTTTTCATCGGGGTTGATGTAGGGACGGGCAGCGCCCGCGCCGGTGTGTTTGACAGTACGGGCGAGCTGCTGGCCAGTAACAAGCAGGACATCAAAATGTGGCGCACGGCAGGGGATATTGTCGAACAATCCTCGGAAGACATTTGGCAGGCCGTGTGTCACGCGGTGCGCACGGCTATTGCAAAGGCAGGCGTGTCGCCGGACACCGTGCGGGGCATCGGGTTTGATGCGGCCTGTTCGATGGTCGTGCTGGATCGCGATATGGCGCCGCTCAGCGTTAGCGCGTCAGGTGCGTCAGAGCGCAATGTCATTGTATGGATGGATCACCGCGCGACCGAACAGGCCGAGCGGATCAATACCACTGGGCACCCGGTTCTGGATTTCGTTGGCGGGCGTATTTCGCCCGAGATGCAAACGCCAAAATTGCTCTGGCTGAAAGAACACATGCCAGAGCAGTTTGCGGCGGCGGGCCACTTCTTTGATTTGCCGGATTATCTTACCTGGATCGCCACAGGATCGTTAACCCGCTCGGCCTGCACTGTGACGTGCAAATGGACCTATTTGGCCCATGAAGACCGGTGGGACGACAGCTATTTTGAGCAAATTGGATTGGAGGAATTGGCCAATGAAGGGTTTGCAAGGATCGGGCAAAAGATCGTTGCGCCGGGCACTGCGTTGGCCAATGGATTGACAGCGGCCGCGGCTCAAGCGCTGGGGCTGACCCCCGGTACGCCGGTTGGGGCAGCCCTGATTGATGCCCACGCCGGCGGTGTTGGGACAGTTGGCGCAGACCCCGAGGCCGGACCAGAGGCGACGATGGCTTACGTCTTTGGAACCTCTGCCTGCACAATGACAACATCAAGAGACCCGCAAAAGGTGCCTGGCGTCTGGGGGCCGTATTATTCAGCTATGGTTCCGGGCATGTGGCTAAGCGAAGGTGGCCAATCCGCCGCAGGGGAAGCCATTGCGCATCTTGTCTCAACACATCCGTTCAGCGAGGAAGCTAAGCGGGCTGCACATGCAAAGGGCATGTCCCTGCAGGCCTATTTACTGCAAGAACTTGAAAATAGAGCTCCGAACCCTGAAGCTGCGGCGCGCTTTGCGGGTTCGCGTGTAATTGTCCCTGATTTGCTCGGAAACCGCGCGCCATTCGCAGACCCGAACGCAACCGGTATTGTGTCGGGTTTGACACTGTCGTGGGACATGGACGATCTCGTCGCGACCTATGCTGCAGCGGTATATGGTGTAGGCTATGGTTTGCGGCAAATCCTTACGGTACAGGCCGAATATGGCTTGAAACCGACCGCCATTGTCGTCAGCGGCGGGGCTGGAGAAAGCCGGATGGTGAAGCAACTCCTTGCCGATGCAAGCGACTACCCCGTTTTTTCAACGTCATCCTCGGAACCTGTTCTTCTTGGTGCTGCGATACTCGGGACTGTTGCCAGTGGCGCATACGAAAACGTGCCAGCCGCCATGCGCCAGATGTCCCGTCTTGCAGATCGGATCGATCCTGCAGAGGGCGTCACACAAGAACTACATCTTGCTCGATACCACGCCTATTGCGCATTTCAGAGCGCTGAACGTGAACTTCGCACGGCGCTTTAGTCGTGCGCCGGATCTGATACCTCAGCCACCGACAATCCGCCGCGCTGCGCGATTTCGTAACACTTCGGTTCCTGCATGTATCAGGTTTAAGGTCGGACACTCCAGGCTCCTCTACAACTCTGCAAGGTTTGGCTGCAAGAACAGGTGAATATAACAGCGCGCTCTGGAACGAAAGTCGGCTTTGGGGGCATTACAGCTGCTTAAGCACAGCGCAGCATTAGTCGCTTTGGGCTCTTAGCAGCCATTCGCTGCACTTTGAATAAATGTCCGCTCTGGTTAGCTCCTGCCTGTTATAGCAATTCAACTGCCTGAC
>JAACDS010000300.1 GCA_009936895.1 Pseudomonadota bacterium | reverse complement strand
GGTGACAGTCATTGAACGAGCATAGCCAACCAATGGATTTGGAGGAAGCGCGAGACGCATTATTTGCGCAACTAGTCCCTCACTCGGCCAGTGAATGCATCTCTCTAACCCAGGCACAAGGACGCATTGCTGCAGAAGCCGTTAGGGCACAGCTGCCACTCCCCCCCTTTCCTGCATCCGCCATGGACGGATACGCCCTTCGTCAGCAAGACACATCCAACCATGAGACATTTCGAGTCGTCGGCCAAAGCCTGGCCGGACACCCCTACCTAGGTTCAATTCACGCTGGCGAGTGCGCGCGCATCTTTACCGGAGCCGTGGTGCCCGATGGGGCCGATTTAATCGTATTGCAAGAACAAGTCGCAGAATTAGCCACTGACCAAAACGGCGAGAAGAACGTTCGTTTCATGCCTCACGAGGCCGACGAAGATTACATTCGACCCGTGGGCAACGACGTCGAGCTAGGGCAGCAGATGACTCAGCCCGGCGATAGGCTTTCGCCACTGTTACTCGGTGCCCTCGCAGCGGCCGGTGTTAGCGAACTCAACGTGTATCAACGCCCGAAGGTGGGCATTTTCTCCAGCGGCGACGAGCTACGAAACCCGGGCACACCGCCTGAAGCATTGGCCCTCGGCCAGATTTACGATTCCAACAGTTTCACTCTGGCCAGTTTACTGCGACACCTGCCCATCGATCTGATCACGCTGGACCGGCTCCCAGACGACCCTGACGCGGTTGAAGAGGCGCTGGCCGAAGCCAGTCGGCGCTGCGACATGCTGATCACCAGTGGCGGGGTATCCGTTGGCGATGCCGACTTCATTGGCGCCACCATCGCGCGCTTGGGCGAGCTGTCCTTTTGGCGACTCAATCTAAAACCCGGCAAACCCCTCGCTTTCGGCAACATTGGTGACTGCTGGGTTTTTGGTCTGCCGGGCAATCCGGTATCGACCATTGTGACGTGCCTGCTGCTGGTCATGCCCAGTCTGCACGTTCTGTGCGGCACGGTACCCAAGCCGCTGCTGAGGATTCCGGCTACGTTGGCCAGCCCGGTATCGCATCATCCAGGACGGGCAGAATACCAACGCGGCATTTACAGCCAGAACGCATCATCAGGCTCCGGCCTGAGTGTTAAACATACTGGGGATCAGGGCTCCAATCGCCTCAGCACTTTTAGCGGTGCGAATTGTTTGATCGAAATACCTGAGGATAGTGGCGACTTAGCCGTCGGAGCAGGGGTGAACATTCTGCTGCTGAGTGACCTGCTGACTTAAACAGCCAGCAGGGGTTTCAGGGCTAGGCCAAGCCCTGAGCGATGACACGTTGAATGTCTTCAACCGCCCCGCCGCCGTCGATTTCAATATATCTCAGTGTGTGCTTCGCGCTGTAATAGGCCACCAGCGGCTGAGTTTGCTCGTAGTAAACCGACAAACGCTCGCGCACGGTCGCCTCGGTATCGTCCTCGCGCTGTTGCAGCGCTTCGCCAGTAACATCGTCTAACCCGTCCTGCTTAGGCGGATTGTAGACCACGTGATAGACCCGACCAGATCCCGGATGCACCCGACGACCGGTAATACGCTTCACCAGCTCTTCGTCTTGAACCTGAATTTCCACCACCGCATCGATGGGAATACCCGCATCGTCCATGGCCTGCGCCTGAGGAATGGTTCGCGGAAAGCCATCGAAGAGGAAGCCGTTGGCGCAGTCGTCGGCCTGTATTCGTTCTTTCACCAGGTCAATGATGATGTCGTCAGAGACCAATGCGCCAGAATCCATAACCGCTTTGACACGATTGCCCAACTCGCTGCCTGAACCCACTGCCGCTCGCAGCATGTCACCCGTTGAAATCTGAGGTATACCCAAGGAATCTTTGATGAATTGAGCTTGTGTTCCCTTGCCTGCACCGGGCGGTCCCAACAGTATGATTCTCACTACTTTCTCCTACAAATTGCCTGTACCGAATCTTGTTTACCCGGTGTCTCTTCGCTCATGCCTGATGCATATGCGCGGCCGCGTACTGTACCTGAAATCCCCCGCACGCGAACCCGGTTGCCTTTAAGACGCTAACGACTCGCCGCGGCGGGATAGCGCACCACCTGAACAATACCTCGCAGATAGCTCAAGTGACTGAGCAGCTCTAAGCAGGCCAGCCAGTCCGAACGGGTCACCTCAACTTTGATAACCGCCAACTCCTCTTCCATGACCTCGCCGGAGGCTTTGGCGATGGGCAATCCCTGTTCCGCCAGCAGAGCCGTGATATCACGCAGCAAGCTCTCGCGATTTTTCGCTGTGATCTCAAATCCGCATCGCAGAGGAAACACCAGCTCAGCGCCGTCAGGATTATTGCGCCAAAGCCCCAAGGTATTTGCGAGACCAGGTTCGGTTAGCATGCGGTTAGCCAGTGAAATATAGCTGTGCTGACCGAGAGCAACGGCGATACAGAAGGCGTCCGCATCAGCGTAGCCATGCAAACTCGCCAAATGCTCAAAACCCTCATCGGACAACGTCGATGCGCCAACACCCGCCACCACGTTCTGCATAATACTTTTTCCGCGACGCGCACTTTTCATCTGACTGTCGCTGCGGAAAAAAGCCGCAACGCTGGCCTTGGCGCGGTGGCTGCGCATGTAGCCCAAGCGTGGCTCCAGCCAAGCCCTATGCGGCCTGACCGGGCCACCGGATATGATTTCGACCTTCTCGCCGGTTTTGAGGGGAGTTCTTATCGGAGACACCTCGCCGTTGACGTATCCACCGGTACAGGTATGCCCCAGTTCCGTATGAATCCGGTAAGCAAAATCCAATACCGTCGAACCGGCGGCCAGATCCAACACATGCCCCCTCGGCGTTGAGACGTAAATACGTTTTTCGCTGACACGCTGAGCCAACAGGTCGGGTAGGCTTTCGATACCATTGAGCGTTTCGTGCCAATCGATGACCTGCCGCAGCCAATCCATCTTTTCCGCGTAGTCACTGGAGTCGGTATCGTCCCCGCCTTCTTTGTAAGCCCAGTGGGCGCATACGCCCAATTCAGCATTTTCATGCATCTCGCGAGTTCTGATTTGCACTTCTAAGGAACGGCCGTCGTCGAAGGTTATGGCGGTGTGAATACTCTGATAGCCATTTTCCTTGGGCACCGCAATGTAGTCATCGAACTCACTGGGCACATGAGCCCAGGTACTGTGAATGATGCCAAGGGCGCCATAACAATTGGCTAGGTCATCGACGATAATCCGCACCGCACGCACATCGTGGACATCTTCCAGGGGAATGTTCTTGGACTGCATCTTGCGCCAGATACTGAAAATGTTCTTCGCCCGGCCCTTGATTTGCGCCTTGATGCCCGCCTGCTCAAGTCGCTGCTGAATGATCTGAACCAGCTCTTTGACTTGTGCCTCACGTTCTTGACGACGACGTTTGAGCTGCTTGGCAATACCTAGGTAGATATCCTCTCGCAGATAGCGCAGCGACAAATCCTCTAGCTCCCACTTGAGCTGCCACATGCCCATGCGATTGGCCAAGGGCGCAAAGACGCTCGCCGCTTCTTGGGCGATACGACGTTGACGTGCCTCATCGTGATGTTTCGCGCCTCGCAGAGCTTGCACCCGCTCCGCCAGCTTGATTACCGCGACACGAAAATCCTGAATCAGCGAGACCAACATGCGTTTGATGTTCTCCACCTGACGGTCCTCTTCGCCAGCGAGGGAGGCCTCATCAGAGACATCCAGCAAACTGGACGTGGCCAAGGCCGCCACACTCGCGCAGAGCTTCGCTGCATCTGCGCCAACCTGTTGAGTCAATGCCTCTTCATCAAATCGATTTTTGCGAAAGCCCGAATAGACCAGCGCGGCCAGCACAGCCGACTGGTCCAGCCTGAGATCCGCGACCATTTCCGCCAACTCCAAGCTCTGCAGCAACAGCTCATCGCCATAGCCTGCAAGCCATTGGGTATTTTTCACCAGTACGGATTCGTCCAACCGATCGTGGGCCTGACCGATTCGCGCACACCATCGCAAAGTGTCTACGCAACCATCGGGTAACAATGGAACTTCAGTACTAACGCTTACCATAAACCCATCACTTTCATGAAAAACACGCCCTTCGAGAAACCAACGCCCTCGTCACTGCACATACGATCAATCCAACCCGACTACCGATGTACGAACAAATCTGCCGACGGTTTCTACGTGGGCGGTGCCGGGAAACATATCGTACACACCTACCTGTTCCAACACATACCCCTTTGCTTTCAGACGTTTGGCGTCTTCGGCAAAGGTCACCGGGTTACAAGAAACATAGACAATCTGCTTGAGCGAGGGGATACCCGCCCAACCCTCCAGATTCGGACCGGCACCGCTGCGCGGCGGATCCAAAATCAACGCATCAGGCGACTGGGAAAAGTGATCAAAGCACGCATTGATGCTGCTGCCCGTTGGCGCCGTCTCGTCTGACTCATCCGTCGCTGAAACCAATGCGCCCCCCTCACCGTATAAGTCTTCGGCGTAAAACGCGCTGGCATGATCCACACGGTTCACTCGTGCGTTTTCCTTCGCCATCTCTACCGCCTCGTCACTGGCTTCGATCCCCACGGCCAGTGCCCCCGCCCGGGCCAAGGGCAAGGTGAAGTTGCCGATGCCGCAAAACATATCCACGACCACGTGACCGCGCACGTTGCCCAGATACCCCATCACCGTGCGCACCAACTCACGGTTCATTGGCGCGTTGACCTGGGTGAAGTAGTGGGGATAAAAACCAATGGTGAGCCCGTATTCCGGTATCTGATAGTGCAACAGACTCATCTGCTGCCGATTTTTCGCGATTGGCGTCAGGGTGTCATAACCCTTGCTTTGCATCAGCACTTCCACTTGGCAGTTCACCTCAAACGCCTGCCATAGGGCCACATCGGCATCGGTCAGCGGCTGCAAGTGTCGAACAATCACGGCACACCCAGAGTCACCCTGGGCCAATTCGATTTGCGGAATCGTTTTCGGATCCGACATCCTGGCAATGGACGCTTTGAGCGGCGGTATCAACTTCGAAAGCTCCGGCGTTAGGGTCAGACACGCATCGATACGAGCAACGCGATTACTGAAAGATTCGCGAAAACCAACCAACACTGATTCGCCGACCACTCGCACACCCATGCGCGCCTTGCGTCGATAACCCAGACGCAGCAATGCCACGGGCACGCGCCAGCTGTTGGGCTGGATACCCTGAATGACCAACTGATCGGACAGCTGCCTTTGTTTGTGCCCTAACTGGGCGGTAGGTGCCATATGATGGGTTGCACAGCCCCCACAGCGAGGAAAGTACTGACACGGAGACGTGACCCGATCGCTGCTGAAATTTTCCAGCGGCTGTCCGTCAGCGAAACGCTGACCGCCCCGTCGCTTTAAGATGCGCGCACGCACGGTTTCTCCCGGCAAGGCATTGCGCACCCAGACCGGTCGTTCGTTGTGCGTGCCACCGCCAGATCCCTGCTCAGACAGGGTCGAGATTTCAATGTCAATTTCCGTTGGTTGCTTAGGCAAAATACTTCCTACTGTGAGTCATGGGGCGATGATGGCTTTTCGTTAAGATACCGGTGATTCCCGTCGCGCAGGAAAATCAGACACGTTTTTTGGACCAACACTAACGCTGAAACATCTTGCGACTGGTCAGTGGTTTGTCGCCCAACAACGGCGCGAGAGCCGCACGCATCAGGGCCTTAGCCGCATCCTGGGTCGCGGGTGCGGTAAACGATCGCGCGGCGATTTGCTTCAGTACCTGGCCAGAGTACTGACGCGAGCCCGGACTCGATGGGTCTTGAACTGCGTGAAAGCCGGATTGTGCCTCAAAGCGATACTGAGCGCCGTCATCCAAGGGCTGGCCTTGGGCAGAAAAATCGACGCCGTAGCCCAGTTGCTGCAACAGCTCGAGCTCGAATGTCCGCAGGCACGGCTGCAGGGGATCGTCTTCCTCCAGTGCTTCTAATACTTTCATGGAAGCCGCAAAAATCTGCGGGTCTTGTGCGCGCTCCCGCAGCAGGCGGGTCAGCAGTTCAAGCACATAGAAACCGGCGTACAGAGCATCGCCTTGGAGCGCGATGAAGTGGTGGCTTTCGAATTTTTGGATGGTGACTAGATCGCTCCGCCCAACCCAAGACACCGTGCCTACGCTAAAGGGTTGCAGGGCGACCTGACCTTGCTTTTTACTTCGATATCCCCGCAGTACACCGGCCATTCTGCCCTGTCCCAACGTCAGCATCTGCACGATGGCGCTGCTCTCTTGATACGGACGAACGTGCAGAACCAGAGCAGGTTCCATTTGCGCGGTAGCAGACATCCGTATGCCTCAGTCGTAACCCAAATTGCGCATGTGCACCGCGTTGTTGGTCCAACCCTTACGAACTTTGACCCACAAATGCAGCATGATTTGATGATCCAACATCAGCTCGATGTCTTTGCGAGCCTCTTGACCAATCAGTTTTAAGCGCGCGCCACCCTTGCCAATCACGATGCGCTTCTGCCCGTCCCGTTCGACGATGATGTCCGCATGAATGTCGATCACCTTGTCCCCGTGCTTGAAGTGCTCGATCACCACCGTGGCACTGTGAGGGATTTCATCCCCCAGCTGGCGCATGAGTTTTTCCCGGACAATTTCAGCCACGAGAAAACGTTCCGGCTGATCGGTGACTTCATCGTCGGCAAAGAAGTGCTTACCCAAGGGTAGACGCTGAAACACATTGTCTCTGAAGCTGGCAACGCCATCTTCTTTCAGCGCACTCAAGGGCACGATCTGATCAAACAAATTCAACTCGCCCAGGGCCTGCATTTGCGGCAACAGCAGCGCCTTGTCCTTGATCAGATCTACCTTAGACAGCACCGCAAACTTGGGCACCTTGTGCGCTGCGACTAGCTTTAACACATGCTCGTCCGCCGGCGTGGTCTTGCCTCCCTCGATCAGCACCACCAACAAATCCACATCCGATAGCGCAGATGTGGCGTTGCTGACCATGTAACGATTCAGCTCGCGTTCGGTTTGCTGATGAATACCGGGGGTGTCGACGTAAATGGCTTGATCCGCTTCCTGTGTGTCAACGCCAATCAAATTACGACGGGTGGTTTGCGGCTTGCGCGACGTGATACTGATTTTCTGACCGAGCACATGGTTCAACAGCGTAGACTTGCCCACATTGGGTCGACCGACCAAGGCGACGTACCCGCATCGTTGCTGCTTTGATCCGTGATCAGACATCGTTTTCGCCGGCCTCGTTGGTTTGCACTGGGTGTTCGCTGCGGACATGTTTTTTGTTCTTGGGTGCCTCACTGGCCTGCTGCTGGGCCTGTTTCTGAGCTAGGGCCAGAATCAACACTTCGTGGGCTGACGCTTTCTCTGCCGCCCGCCGGGAGGAGCCATTAGCGACGGCCACCAAGCCCAAGCTCACGGCTTCGCATTTCACAGTGTACTGGCGCTGATGATCCGCGCCACTCACCTCTTCCACCGAATACACAGGCAGATCCAAACCGTTTCCTTGCAGCAGCTCCTGCAAACGGGTCTTCGCATCTTTGAGACTCTCAGCGTCCAGATCATGCGTGAGGTCAGAGAACAGCTGATGCACCAGCTGCTGGGCTTGTTCGATACCGCCGTCTTCATGCACGGCGCCAATCACGGCCTCTAATGCATCGGCTAAAATCGACGCTCGCTGGCGGCCACCTGAGCGCAACTCGCCGACGCCCAACAGCAGGTGCTCCGACAGATCAATCCGGGACGCCACCTGGGCTAGCGTTTTTCCTCGCACGAGTTGGGCACGCATCAATGACAGCGCGTCTTCTTGTACATCGGGGTAGCGCTGATAGAGCATGTTGCCGACCAAGTAACCCAACACCGCATCGCCCATAAATTCCAAGCGTTCGTTATTGGTTTTCGAATAGCTTTTGTGCGTAAGAGCCTGCTTGAGCAAGGCCAATTGTTCAAATCGATAGCCGATTTTGCGTTGGAGTCTATCCAAATCGGTACTGCTGGCAGTGGACTGGGCCATGGTGCTACTCGTGTGAGCCTTGCTCTAGCCAGCCATTGCGATCAAAGGTCGGCAGATGCCAGCCGGGCTTCTTGTTGGCCCAAATGGCGACGGCCTTACCCACCACATTGTCGTGGGATGCCAGGCCCCAGCTACGGGAATCCGCCGAATGATCACGATTATCGCCCAGCACAAGATATTCACCAGGCCCCACAACCCAACTCTGGCTAGGCTCGGGACGCCGCGTTCGATGGATTCGATGTTCGACGCCGGAAATCTCTTCGATGTATTCCCGGGCGGGAATGCCATAACGGTAGTCGGTGAAGTCGCGCACCAAGTTGTATTTCAGTCGCTCGCCGTTGATGGTGAGGGTTTTATTCTCATATCGGACGGAGTCCCCAGGAATGCCGATGACACGCTTAATAAAATAACGCGGATCGTGGGGCGGTATAAACACCATGACATCGCCTCGGGCTGGCTTGTCACCTTCCGTCAGCTTCAAATCCAATACGGGCATTTTCATACCATAGGCCATCTTGTCGACAAGGATAAAATCCCCAACTTCCAGCGTCGGCACCATGGATTCCGAGGGGATTTGATAAGGCTCCGCCAAAAAGCTGCGTAGCAGGAATACCACCACGAAAATCGGAAAAAACGATCGGGCGTATTCCACCAGCATCGGGTCCTCAACCGCGTGGCTATCGGCTGCCTTCGCCACGCGACGCGACTTGAAAAACCAAGTATCTGCGGCCCAGATGCCACCAGAGACCACGGAAGCCCAGAACAAATAGTAGGGTAAATCGATATCCATACTAGCGACTACCCTACCGCTCGATCTTGAGCGCGGCCAAAAACGCTTCCTGCGGAATTTCGACTTGACCCACTTGCTTCATGCGTTTCTTGCCTTCTTTTTGCTTTTCCAGCAATTTTTTCTTTCGCGTGATGTCCCCGCCATAGCACTTGGCGGTTACGTTCTTCCGCAAGGCTTTCACCGTCTGACGCGCCACAATTTGACCGCCGATGGCTGCCTGCAAGGCGACATCAAACATCTGACGAGGAATCAGTTCTTTCATTTTTTCTGCCAGCGCCCGACCCCGGCTTTGAGCTTGATCACGATGCACAATACTGGCCAACGCATCGACTTTATCGCCATTAATCAGCATGTCGAGCTTCACAAGCTTGGCACTTTCAAAGCGCACAAACCCGTAATCTAAGGAAGCGAACCCTCGGCTGACGGATTTCAGCCGGTCGAAGAAGTCCATAACCACTTCGTTCATGGGCATTTCCCAGTGCATCGACACCTGACCTTGAGAGAAATGCATGTTCTTCTGTACACCCCGGCGCTCCACGCAAAGCGACATGACATTACCCACGTAGTCTTGGGGCACCAAAATATTCACTTCCGCAATGGGTTCACGCATCTCTTTGAAATTATTCGGCAAGCGCGACGGGTTATCCACCTGCTTGACCGATCCGTCAATTTGAACCACTTCGTAGACGACCGTGGGAGCTGAGGTAATCAGGTCTAAATTGTACTCGCGCTCCAACCGCTCCTGCACGATCTCCATGTGCAGCATGCCAAGGAAACCACAGCGAAAGCCGAAGCCCAGGGCATCGGAGGACTCCGGTTCGTAAAACAGTGACGCGTCGTTGAGCACGAGTTTTTCCAGCGCCTCTCGAAATGTTTCGAAGTCTTCGGAATGCACCGGAAACAAGCCCGCGTACACCTGTGGCTTAACCCGCGTAAAACCGGGCAATTGCTCCACGTCAGGCGTCTTGGCACTGACCAAGGTATCGCCCACCGGTGCCCCGGTGATCTCCTTGATGCCGGCCACCAAATACCCCACTTCCCCCGCACCTAGGCTTTTGTCTGGTTCACGCTTGGGTGTGAAGCGACCCAACTGGTCGATGGTGTGTACCTTCTTCGTCGATTTGACGAATATCTTATCGCCTTTGTTCAAACGCCCCTGCATCACACGCACGAGGGAGACGATACCCAGATAATTGTCGAACCAAGAATCGATGATCAGCGCCTGCAGGGGTTCATCGTCGGATCCTTCCGGCGGCGGGATGGTTTCCACCAAGTGACCCAACAGCTCATCAACGCCTACCCCGGTCTTGGCGCTACAGGAGATTATGTCCGTCACATCCAGCCCGATGATGTCTTCGATTTCCCCGGCCACACGTTCAGGCTCGGCTTGGGGCAAATCAATTTTGTTGAGAACGGGAAGAACTTCCAAACCCTGCTCGATGGCGGTGTAGCAATTCGCCACGCTTTGCGCCTCGACGCCTTGATCCGCGTCTACCACCAGCAGCGCCCCTTCGCAGGCTGCCAGAGACCGAGAGACTTCGTAGCTGAAATCCACGTGTCCCGGGGTATCGATAAAATTCAATTGGTAGCTTTCGCCGTCTGAGTGCGTGTAATGCAATGTAACGCACTGCGCCTTGATCGTGATGCCACGCTCTCGCTCCAAATCCATGGAGTCCAACACCTGAGCCTCCATTTCTCGATCGGAGAGCCCGCCACAACGCTGTATAAAGCGATCGGCCAAGGTAGACTTGCCATGGTCGATGTGGGCGATAATCGAAAAATTTCGGATGTGCTGGTTATTTGCCACGCGGCAGGTGCTCCTGATCGAAGGGGCCGCAGTTTAGCCCATACGGGGGCACCGATATAGCAAACAAAGCGCGGGTTTTGCCCTAGTCAGCCGCAGAACCGACTCGGGCAACGTTTTGGTGAAGAAGCTACTCCTCTTCGGGCACCCGTAGCGTGATGTAACTGCGTCTCGCGGCATTGCCCTGTTGACGCAGAACCAGTACAGGAATCACATCACCGGGCTCAGCAGCCTCAGTAACCTCGCGCAGAGTATCTGCATCGTCGATAACACGGCCCTTCATACGCAGCACCACGTCACCGACCCGCATACCCGCTTCCTCCGCAATACCCTCGACGGCGACCACTTCGGCGCCACCATCCACATCAAGCTCATTGCGACGATTCGAGGCCAGATCGCGAACGGTAACGCCCAAAGCAGATTGCTGACCCGCACCACCCGACCGTCCGCTGGACGCAGTTTGGGGGTTTTCCGGTAGCTCGCCCAACACCACGCTCAGCGTTACCTCTTTGCCGCCACGGAATACGACGACCTCAGACGCTTCACCCACAGGCGTACGGCCCACCCAATGCGGCAGTTCGCCAGCCCGGGAAATCTCTTCGCCGTTAAAACGAATGATGATGTCTTCGTCTTCAATACCCCCCGCTTCTGCCGGGCTGTCTGCCATCACACGAGCGATCAACGCTCCGCGAGGCCGGTCCAGACCGAAGCCTTCGGCCAGATCCTTGGTCAACTCCATGATTTCGACGCCTAGCCAACCTCTGGCGACACGCCCGTTTTCCTTGAGCTGGTCGACAACGTCCATGGCGATGTCGATGGGAATGGCGAAGCTCACACCCATAAAGCCACCGGAGTTGGAATAAATCTGAGCGTTAATGCCGATCACCTCACCATCAAGACTGAACAAAGGGCCACCGGAGTTGCCCGGATTGATCGCCACGTCGGTTTGAATAAAGGGTACGTAGTCGCCGGTTTGGCGTGACGTCAAACTCCGGCCCTTGGCACTGACGATGCCAGCGGTCACCGAGTAGTCGAACCCGAAGGGCGAGCCAATGGCCAACACCCATTGACCGACCTCGACATCGTCGTAGTTGCCCATCTTCAGCACGGGCAGATCTTTGTCCGCCTCGATTTTGAGCAGCGCCAAATCTGAGCGCTGATCGCTGCCAATCAATTCCGCTTCGTACTCCGTGCGGTCACTCATGCGCACGATGATTTCCGCCGCACCGTCCACCACATGATGGGTGGTCAAAATATAACCGTCTTCTTCGATAATGAATCCGCTGCCGAGAGAACGGCGAGGATTGGCAGGCCGACCGTTGCCCGGAGCACCGCGGCCATTGGGCGGACCGAAAAAGCGATAAAACTCTTCAAGCCGCGGGTCGGTTGGGGCCCCAGTGCTGCGACGATCTGGCTGTTCACCCACGGTGCTGATGTTCACCACCGCAGCTTCATTTTTCTTTACTAGCTCGGTGAAGTCCGGCAAATCAGCATGAACCGATGTGCTCAAGCCGAGGCTCAACAGGGCCGCTACTGACAGACCCAGCAAGGGTTTCCGAAGCACGTTTTGGACGCCATTGAATAAGACGGTAAGACTGGCTGAACCCATGGGGCGCACTCCTTCTTCGATTCGTTTAATGAGGCATGCCACGCTAAGGGCATTCTCACGTTCTGTGCACACAACGGTTTCGTTGCTGCAACCTTCCATCAGTCGATACTGGGTATGACGCCGGACGCTTTCAAGGCGCGATCAACCTCTGGCAAGGTTCTTTTCGCGATGTACCCGCCGACCATACAAGCCCCGATCAAGCCTGCAATCAATATCATCGGCGCAGCAAAGTCATCGGCAACAGCCTGAAGAGACCAAATCAGCACGCCCAGCAAAACCAACGGCACACCGAAGAAGGCCAACGCCAATCGATTCAGCACGTTGGATGGCAGCACCAGTTCACCAGACACCGCGTTGGCCGGCGCGGGCGGCATTGACCGGCAAGGCGTCGCGCAGCCAGAGCAGGCCGAATCAGCAGCAAAGAATTGAAGGGGCTGGCCTTGGGAAACCAATAACACTGGGCGAATCAACTCAGGCATGTGGCGATAAGCGAGTAACGATGGGGCTTCTACTATAGGACACGAGGGCGAACATGCCGATAGCGAGCATGAAAGAAATGTGATCTAACCCCTCATCGGTCGGCAACCTACCGTCGATATCCAACAAATTTTCCAGCAAGGGGAACTTATGCAGCGGCATCAGTTCTTCGCCCTTCTTTCCCTCAATTACGCGCTATACTCGACGCCTGAACCCACGACTGACGTTTTACATGTCCCAACGCTTCACCACAGACGTTTTGATTATCGGCGGCGGTGCCGCCGGCCTCACGGCGGCGCTAACGCTGTCGAAACACGCGCGGGTCACCGTGCTGTGTAAGGGCGATATCACCAGCGGTTCGTCCCACTGGGCTCAGGGCGGTGTGGCGGCGGTCACAGACCCCGAAGACAGCTTTGAATCGCATATTGAAGACACCTTGGACGCCGGTGCAGGCTTGTGTGACCCCGACGTGGTTCGTGCCACGGTCAGTGCGGCACCGGCGGCCATCGCTCAGCTAGCCGAATGGGGGGTGAACTTTGATACCGAGGGCAATGCCCTGCACCTCACCCGTGAAGGCGGTCATTCCTACCGGCGCGTGGTTCATGTGGCCGACGCCACCGGCAAGGCCATTACCCAGACTCTGACCGATCAGGTGCTGGACAACGGCAACATTGAACTGGTTAACGATCGTGTGGCCATTGATCTGATTAACCTGTCCACCTTGGGCCGCCATCACAGCCGATGTGCTGGCGCCTATGTGCTCAACCGCACCACGGGGCGTGTCGAAGTGTTTCAATCGCGCTTCGTGATTCTAGCCACCGGCGGCGCCAGTAAGGTCTATCTGTATACCAGCAATCCCGACAGCTCGACTGGCGACGGTATCGCCATGGCATGGCGTGCCGGCTGTCGCGTGGCGAACATGGAGTTCAACCAATTCCACCCCACCTGCTTGTATCACGCCCACGCGGGATCCTTTTTGATTTCCGAAGCGGTCCGAGGTGAAGGTGGTATTTTGCGCCTGCCCAACGGCCAACGCTTTATGCAGCGCTTCGACGAACGCCGCGAGCTTGCGCCTCGAGACATTGTGGCTCGGGCCATAGACCATGAAATGAAGCGCATTGGTTCGGATTGTGTGTACTTAGACGTCAGCCACTTATCGTCTGACTTTATTCAGGGCCATTTTCCGAACATTGCGCAAAAGTGCGCCGAACTGGGCATCGATATCACCAAGAATCCGATTCCCGTGGTGCCCGCTGCCCACTACACCTGTGGCGGCGTGGTGGTCGACGATCATGGCCGTACGGATTTGCCCAACCTCTACGCCATCGGCGAGGTCAGTTGTACGGGCCTGCATGGAGCCAACCGTTTGGCCAGCAACTCCCTGCTGGAGTGCCTGGTTTACGGCCATCGAGCCGCAGAAAAAATCATCAGAGCACTGGACAAGCCGCAGAGCTTCCCCTACATCCCGAAGTGGGACGAATCCAAGGTCACAGACTCCGACGAGTCCGTCATCATTGCGCACAACTGGGACGAACTCAGAAGATTTATGTGGGACTACGTGGGCATTGTGCGCACAGACAAACGCCTCATGCGCGCCCACCGGCGTATCGAATTATTGAAACAAGAGATTCAGGACTACTACGCCACCTACCGGGTCACCAATGACCTAATCGAGCTGCGCAATCTGCTGCATGTGGCCGATCTGATTGT
>JAACDS010000299.1 GCA_009936895.1 Pseudomonadota bacterium | reverse complement strand
GCTAGGCGTCAGGCCCAGAATGCGACAGCGTGCGTAGACGCTTTCCGGCATGTTTCGACCCAGTACCACGCGTTGACCGGCACGCAAGATGCCCGCTTTTTCGCCACCAATGACCTCCCGCGTATCACCAAGAAACGCCTGATGGTCCAGGCCAATGCTGGTAATCACTGCAATATCCGCGTCGACTGCGTTAAAGGCGTCCAGTCGTCCGCCCAAACCAATCTCGAGAACGGCGATATCAACCTTGGACCGGGCCATGCAAAAAAGCGCGGCTAAAGCACTGAACTCGAAATAGGTCAGCGGCAGGTCATCTCGCGCCTCATCAATGGCAGCAAAAGCGTTGCAGATCGTGGCATCGCTGGCCTCGACACCGTCAATACGTATACGCTCGTTGAACCGCCACACATGGGGCGACAACGTCGTCCCCACCGAGTATCCCGCATCCAACAACAGTGCCTCTGTCACTCTCGCGGTACTTCCTTTGCCGTTGGTGCCGGCGATCGTGATTACCCTCGGCGCAGGTTGTTTGAGGTTGAGGGCGTGCTGCACGCGAGAAAAGCGCTCGAGGCCCATATCAATCCCCTTCGGATGTTGCTGGCCGATGTAACTCAACCAGCCCGACAAATCCTTAGGCTGCTCAGGCATCGATACCTTGCCGGATCGCCCCGGTGGCTGCCCGTAGCCGCGCCGTAGCGGCGGGGACGTCTGCACTGTCCGCCATAAGCTGCACCAAGGCACTGCCGACGATAACGCCGTCTGCATGCTCACTGACTGCCCTTGCGGTCTCGGCATCCTTGATCCCAAAACCCACGCAAAGCGGGACATCCGTTAACGTCCGCAAGTACCGAGTGCGCTCTGCAACCTCATCCACGGCCAACGAGCCACTGCCCGTTGTTCCTTTCAAGGACACGTAGTAAAGAAATCCGCTGGCATTGGACGCAACGTCTCGAGCCCGCGCATCGGATGTGGTCGGTGCCACCAACCAGACCACGTCAATATTCACCGCCTTGAGTGCTCGCTGAAGTTCTGCGCCCTCTTCTAAGGGCAAATTGACCATAATCAGTCCATCGACCCCGGCTTGGCTCGCGCGTTGCGGAAAGTCCGCCATGGCCAGTACCGAATTGAGATACCCCATCAAAATCACGGGCGTGACGGAATCGGTCTGGCGAAACTCGGCCACCATATCCAGTACTTTTGCCAGAGTCATACCATTTGCCAGTGCGCGTTCATTGGCTGCCTGAATTGCCGGACCTTCCGCTTCCGGATCAGAAAAGGGGATACCCAGTTCCAGCAGATTCGCCCCGCCTGCTACCAAACTGTGCATGGCTGGCACGGTGAAATCGAGCCCAGGATCCCCCGCGGTAACAAAGGTAACCAAGGCCTTCTTTCCTTGGCTCCGTAGGGCTTCGAACTGCTGGGCGATGCGCCCGGCGCCGAATGTTGAGTCTGCTTCCGTCATTAGAGGGTAATGCCGTCTATGTCGGCAACGGTCAAAATATCCTTGTCGCCGCGCCCGCTCAGGTTTACCAAAATGGTTTGCCCAGGCATTTTCGGCGCATTTTCCACCACCCACGCCAATGCATGGCTGGTTTCCAGCGCCGGTAAAATCCCCTCTTGGCGGTTGAGCATACGAAATGCGGCCATGGCGTCGTCATCCGTCGCTGCCGCGTAGGTTGCTCGACCGATGTCTTTCAAATACGCATGCTCAGGACCCACGCCCGGGTAATCCAGACCCGCAGACACGGAATGGGTTTCAAGTACCTGTCCGTCGTCGTCTGAGATCAGATAGGACCGGTTACCGTGCAGCACACCGACTTTACCGTCGTTTAAGGGTGCTGCATGTGAGCCGGTGTGCAGGCCATGACCGCCTGCTTCTACGCCCACCAGAGCCACATCGGCATCGTCGATGAAAGGGTGGAAAATGCCCATGGCGTTTGAACCACCTCCCACGCAGGCCACAACCACATCCGGCAGCTTGCCGACTTGCTGCAACATTTGGGCACGCGCCTCTTGGCCGATAATCGACGCAAAATCTCGAACCAGCATAGGATACGGGTGGGGACCTGCCACAGTACCGATAATGTAGTGCGTGTTGTCGACATTACTTACCCAGTCGCGCATCGCTTCGTTCATGGCATCCTTCAGCGTCTTCGACCCAGAAGTCACCGGAATGACATTCGCGCCCATCAGCTTCATGCGGTAAACGTTAAGGCTTTGGCGATGCACGTCTTCTTCGCCCATATAGACATCACAGGCCAAACCCAGTCGCGCCGCCACCGTCGCCGTCGCGACGCCGTGCTGACCCGCGCCGGTTTCCGCAATCACTCGAGGCTTACCCATGCGCTTGGCGAGCAGTGCTTGGCCGATGGTGTTGCACACCTTGTGGGCACCTGTGTGGTTGAGATCTTCACGCTTTAAGTAGATCGATGCGCCACCCAAGGACGCGGTAAGACGCTCGGCCAGATACAGGGGCGTTGGTCGTCCAACAAAGTGAGCAAGGTCTTCGTGCAATTCTTTCTTGAACTCGGGATCGTCCTTGAGCCCAGCATACAACTCGGCCAGACCATCCAGCGCATGGGTCAGGGTTTCCGCCACAAATCGGCCACCGAATTGACCAAAGTGCCCCCCTTGAGTCGGTTGGGCATAGCCTTCAGGCGGTGTTGAATCCACTGTTAGTTCAGCCATATCTACATTTCCAATAGTTTTGCGTTCTCAATGAACGCCTTTGCCTTGGCGTGGTCTTTCACACCCTTATGTTCAGTCTCGACACCACCGGCTACGTCCACACCAAACGGGTGGGTTTGCTTCACCGCAGCAGCGACATTCTCCGCATTCAGTCCACCGGCCAACACCAATCGGCTTGTCGCGTTAGAGGGCCATAGTGTCCAATCAAAGCGGCGACCTGTGCCGCCTTTCATCTGTGGGTCATAGGTATCCAACAGCAGCGCCTAAGCACTGGCGAAGTCTGCCTCAAAGGCCGTGAAGTCCGTTTTTTCGCTCACACCCAGCACCTTGATGTAGGGCATATTGAACTGCTCACAATACTCTGGCGATTCGTCCCCATGAAATTGCAGCATGTCCAAATCGACCAAACCCACCACCTGACGCACTTGCTCGGCCGGAGCATCGACAAACAACCCTATCCGCTGCACCTCAGGAAAGGCTCTTTTCGTTTTCGCGCAAATTTCAACGGCTTTGTCTGCGTCCAGGTATCGCGCACTGCTTGGGTAAAAATTGAAGCCCAAGGCGTCTACGCCGGCAGCACACATGGCCAGAGAGTCTTGCATTGTTGTGATGCCACAAATTTTACACCATGGCACGGACAAGGAGTTCATCGATAAAGCCTGTCTGACCGATTTGCGCCGCCGGGAATGGCCGAATTCTATACGCTTACCCCTGCCTCACAAAGCACGGATGTTGGTACGGCAGGTCCAAAAGCCTCACAAAGGTCCAATGTCTCACCTATGCCTAATGAGAGGCACCCGAGGCGGGGCGGGAAAATCATAGGTCGGATACGACACTTCGGCCAAATACAGTCCTTGCGCCGGGCCGGTGACGCCCAACCCCTGACGATCTCGTCGCAACAGCAGCTCCCGCAGGAATGCGCTGCCAGCACCATGCCCCACCTGATGCAGTGCTGAGGCAATGTTTCTGACCATGTGCAGCAAGAAGGCGTTGGCCTCAACATTCATGATGACCCAATCCCCTGCACGCCGCACTTCGCACCGATCGACTCGCCGCATGGGTGTATGAGATTGACATCCCGCACCGCGAAAACTGCTGAAATCATGCTCGCCCAGTAGCACTTGCGCGGCGGTGTGCATGGCGGTGTCGTCCAAGGAATCGGTACACCAGGCCAAATGATTCAGAAACGGATTATCACGACCCTGATCATAAAACAGATAGGTATAACGACGAGAAACCGCATCGAACCGCGGGTGAAAATCTGCGCTCACCTGCCGGATCCATGCCACATGGATGTCGTCTGACGTCAGGCCGTTTACGCCTCGTAACCATTGGGCAACCGGTCGCTCTGCTTGGGTGGAAAACCCGGCGATCTGGCCACTGGCGTGCACACCCGCATCGGTACGACCGGCGGCGCGAACTGCTACCTCGGCATTGGCTATGGTTCCCAGCGCACGCTCTAGCTCACCTTGTACGGTCAACTGATCTGGCTGCCGCTGCCAGCCGCTGAAAGCGGAACCGCGATATTGAACGCAAAACGCGAAGTGATGCGAACCCTCATCACTCGTTTGGATCGAATTATCTGCCACCGTTTTCCAGTCGATCCAGAATACGTCGTGCAATCGCTTGCTGATCCGGTGAGCCATCGGCGATCACTTCTCCCAACATGCCACGCGCGCCGTCTTCATCACCCATTTCTATATACGCCTCAGCTAATTTCAGCCGAGTGGTATAGACGTCTTCATCGGCCTCGCTCAGGTCTGTAGAGTCTTCTGAGTCCTGGTTCTCTGGCGGCGTCACATCCTCTGCTTCGCCACCACTACCCAATACGTCATCCAGCGCCTGCTCTTGCTGGGCAGTTCGGCGTCTGAGCATCAGCAAGACAATCGCTACAGCCAATACAATCGCCGCAAGAATGCTCATACCCTCGAAAGTCATCGCCCATTCCAGAAGTCGTGAAAATACGCCCGCTTCTTCTTTGCGAATTTGGGCTTCCAGTTCTTCCAAATCAAACGCGTCAGCCGCCACCTCCGGATCGTTCATGCTATTCGCGACCGGCGTACTTGGCGGACGCGTCGTCGTCGCCTCCGGCCGAAGGTCGACTACCGCGGTTTCAAGCTCGTTACTTGCCGGGATTTCTTCTAAGGTAGCCTCGCGCATCGCGTTGGCCGGCTTCATGGCCCTAAATTCGTCGATAGAACTGGCTTCAGCTGCTGCATAAGACGACTCGTCGTAATCACTATCGGGCTCTTCAACCGCAGTAATTCTGACATCGCCGTAGTCGCGTATCTGCTCGCGCTCTTGCGGTGCAACAACGCCGTCCAGCGCCTGTGCCAATCGCCAACTCGAATTTTGTGCTGCGACGTCTTCTGCGGCGCGACGACGCGAAATCGTTACAGCCTCTTCATACAAGGGCAGTGACAACATATTCCATGGCTTGAGGCCATTGATATTGCTGGACTGAAACGCGTCCGGATTGAGGCGCTGCACCGCCAGCATTTGCTGATTATTGGTCACCGAATCGCCTCGCGTTCGATTCGCAATTCGCCACAGTGTGTCGTTTGGTCGGCTAAGCAAAAGTCGGCGTTTTTGTCCGACCGCATCATCTGTGGGAAGTAACAGTTCGATGGGCATCTGGCGAAGACCTGAGCCGTCTTCGACCTCTATAACAAATCGCAGACTGGGTTCGTAGACCGGTTGGTCACTGAAAATTCTAAGCACGAATTCGCCGGCAGCGTTGTCACGCAGATCCAACGACAGCGCCTCAAATACTTGGTAACGCCCCACCCCAAATGCCGCAAACGACTCTTTATCGCCCAAAACCGCACTGACCCTGCCATATCGCGCGTCCAATTGGCCAAGATTGATTTGGGCCTCAATCGGCTCACCTACCACAGAAGAAACCTCTGGCACCAAGAAGTCCATGGGTTCTGACTGGGCGAAGCTTAAAGATGCGTGCATCAACAGGCTGACCCAAAACAACTTAACGAACATGTTTACGCGCAAAATACTGTCCCTTTTATCTCACGCCCGTTGGCGTTAAATCCGCTTCCCTCTTGCCGACTTTATAGGGCAACACACCGTCTGTGGAACCCCACAGAGACGGGACTCGCTACAGGTGTGCCAGAAGCAGCTCTGCAATTTGCACACTGTTGAGCGCAGCGCCCTTACGGACGTTGTCTGCCACCACCCACAAATTCAGCCCATTCGGGTGAGAGATGTCTTTTCGAAGCCGGCTAACAAACACCGGATCGGTTCCTGCCCCATGTTCCACTGGGGTCGCGAGTTCGTGGTCGCCAAGCAACGTGAGACCGGGGGCAGCGGCGAGCAAAGCACGTGCATCATCAACACTCAACGGTTGCCGAGTTTCGATGTGAACCGCTTCACTGTGACCATAAAAAACCGGTATGCGCACGCAGGTAGCATTCACGGCGATGCTGTCATCCTGCAAAATTTTGCAGGTTTCCCACGCCATTTTCATTTCTTCACGTGTGTAACCGTTCTCTTGGAAGGTATCGATTTGCGGAATCGCATTGAACGCAATCTGCGCGGGCATCTTACCGGGTTCAATGGGTTGACCGTTGAGTAGCTTTGCGGTTTGCCCCGCAAGCTCTTCGATACCGCTGGCACCCGCTCCTGATACCGCCTGATAAGTCGCCACATTGATGCGCGTTATACCCACCGCATCGTGAATCGGCTTTAACGCCACCATCATCTGAATGGTTGAGCAGTTTGGATTAGCAATGATGTTTCGAGGTGCGTAGTCCGCAACACATTCGGGGTTCACCTCACTCACCACTAAGGGAATGTCGTCGTCATTACGAAAGTGCGAGGTGTTGTCCACCACGATACAGCCTTGAGCAGCCGCCTTCGGCGCGAACTCCGCTGACACCGAACCGCCGGCCGAGAACAGCCCTATTTGGATATTGCTGAAGTCAAAGGCGTCCAGACGCTGTATTTGCACAGATTTGCCGTTGAACTGAATACGCTTCCCTTCGGAGCGTGGCGACGCCAACAGCGCCAATTCACCTACCGGGAATTTGCGCTCCTGC
>JAACDS010000036.1 GCA_009936895.1 Pseudomonadota bacterium | reverse complement strand
ATTGGCGGGACATGATCAAGGACACGGCTCGATGGAATATCGACAAAGGCCTTGCACTCACCGCTGACGAACTCATGCAATCAGAACTGCAGCGAACGGTGATTTACCGTCGTATCACCCGTTTTTTCGACGAGTACGATGCACTGATCATTCCCTCTGCTCAAGTGCCACCCTTTGATGCCACTCTCGATTGGGTCAGCGAGATTAACGGGGTCAAGATGCCAACATACATCGACTGGATGGCGGTATGCTGCATGATCTCGGTCACTGGACTGCCGGCCATATCGGTACCCGGCGGCTTTACCCAAAATGGCCTGCCCATTGGCGTACAAATTGTGGGTAAACCCCGGGGGGATCTTGAGCTGTTACGGATCGCTCATGCCTTTGAGGCCGCAACTGAGCATGGTCTGCGAGGCCCGAACTTAAGCGCAATTCGCTAACCGGAACCGCCTGCACATGACACACAAAAGACTGTTGCTGGTGATGGCACATCCTGACGACGCGGAATTTAGTGCCGGCGGCCTGATGACCCTGTGGCATCAGGCAGGGCACCGGATCAAAATCCTCTGCCTGACAAACGGAAACGCCGGGCACCACACGCTAAGCCGAAGCGAGTTGGCCGATCAGCGACTCGACGAAGCTCGACAAGCCGCCACCCTAGTGGGCGCGGATCTGGAAATTTGGCCGGTAGACGATGGCCGGCTAACACCATCGATAGAGTTGAGGGAAAAACTGATCGGCGCAATACGAGATTTTGCACCGCATCTAATCGTGACCCATCGCACAGCAGACTATCACCCAGATCATCGAGCAACGGGACAGCTTGTTCAGGACAGCGCTTATCTGCTGCAGGTTCCGGCTATCGCACCAGAACATCCGGCGCTGTCTCAGATGCCGAGTATCTTGCTCAGCTACGATCGGTTTCGGGATCCAAGACCCTTTCGCTTTGACTGGGTAATCGATACGGCCAGCGTTCAAGACAACGTCATCAATCTGCTGGCATGTCATGCCAGTCAGGTGTTCGATTGGCTGCCTTCGCTAATGCCAGAGACCAATTATTCATACGACACTGCCTGGCTCAAACAGTTTTATCAGCGTAAGCCCACGAAGGTGGCTGCGACCTATCGGGCTATCAATCCGACCGGGGCCTCGCTCGAATTCGCGGAAGCTTTTGAGATCTCGGACTACGGCAGCCGATTTACGCCCGATCACTATTCCTTCCTATAACATGGCGTCGCTCTTGCCATTAGAGGGCGCGACGTCGAATATTCCCTTTCCGGCACAAGAGAACACTTATGAACGAACCCGATCAGCCTGAACACCACGGCTCACCCAAGCCTGAGGATTTGCCTCGTTTGTATTCGCTGAACGGCATTGGGTTTGCCACGTTTTTCGGCTCGATGCTCGCGGGATTCTTCCTGCTCGCGGCTAACTACCACGCGCTGGGCATGAGACGACCAGCTGCGTTCGTTATTGGCGCAGGCATCACCATATTTTGCACCTATTTTATGATCGTTATGGCCACAGTGGGCCCTGGTAGCTTGAGCCCTGCCGTCGGTCCCGGCGATGCCTTACCGATCAATATGACTCAGGCAATTCTGTCCAACATAGGACAAGTTATGTTCCTGCTATTGATCACGCATCTGCTGCAAGGCGGCATGTTGAAAACGTTTAAAGAGGAAATGAAAGGTGATTACCACACAGCAGCCCGCAGCATTTTCGTAGGTTTTCTCGCCTACCTTGCCCTAGCTAGCCTGTGCCTGATTTTACTGAGCATGTTGGGTTTGATGCCAGAAGCGAGCCCGGACGGCCTCGCGACCTAGGCCGGGTTGGCTGACGAGGAAACTGGGAGCTAGTTTTTCTTGCGCCAGATGGAAGAAAATTCCTGCGTGGAATTCACGTTGGGGAAATCGGCGTCCGGCACCGTTTTTTGCAAAAACAGGCAAAGCGGCTCCCATCCATCACCGGGGCGATAAACCAGCAATTTGTCCGATGGCACCGTATCGATCACTTCTTGGTTATGACGCTCGTAGCAATCGATCACATGATCCTTGTTGTCCATGCGTCCGCCAAAGACACCCTGCCAGATGACCTCATCGCCCATCATTGAACGCTCGATTGCTTGATCATCTTTGCGCGCCTGGCTCTCAGAAAGGGCATTTGATGACAACTTCCATATGGTGTTCATTACACTAGTGTACCACTGCTGCGAATCTCGCAGCGTCAAAATCACCTTGGCCTCGGGATACACAGCCCTCAGTTCACGCCAGAAACTCGCACTGGGCCAATCGACCGTCGCCCGATAGCCTGCATACAACGTATCCCAGTCCACTGCTTCGCCGCGCGCTGCCCTGCGCCATTCAGCGGCGTGGCTGTCGTTCCGCATAACCTCCATCATGTGGTAACACTTGTCCAAACCCAGCGCCTCCAGCGCAAACTTCAGGGACAGCGTTCCAGTGCGCCCAAATCCGGCACCTATTACTTCGATTGTCATTACTATTGTCCTGATTGATCGTTTGAGTGGCTCAGACGATATACCGCCGTCGCTGTGCCGTAAAAGAGCGCGTCCCGCTCTTCGGCCGAGTACCCGGCGACCATTTTTTTAAAGGCATTCCACAGCACATGATACGAGCAACTTTGCCGATCAACAGGAAAGTTACTCTCAAACATGCAGCGCTCAGGTCCAAGCTGTTCGATTGCCCAAAGATGATAGGGGGCGGTTGCCACCACCAATTCATCCGAGGTTGCCGGCGTCCCTCGCCGATGCCAACCAAAGCCGTTAATGGGCATGGCGATACCCCCCAGTTTTGCATGCACATTGGCGCACTGGGCCAAGGCTTTGAAGTCAGTCTGCCACTGAGCGTATACCGATTGTCGGCTGTCTGCGTAAGGGCCAATGCCTAAGGGGCCACAGAAATGATCAGCAATAATTGTCAGAGATGGGAAATCTTGGGCAAGCTCCGTCAGTTCTGGAAGCTGAGGATGATAGAGCCAAGCGTCAAAGCTGAGCCCACGCGCTTCAAGCTCTGCAATACCTTGTCTGAAGGTCGCGTTTTGCAGCAGGTGCTCTGAGGGTTTCGTATGAGAATTGCGCACTTCTGCACTGGCATCCCAACCCGTGGCATGTCGTATGCCGCGAAAACGCGGAGACAGGGCTTGATGCGCATCAAGTATCGGGCCCACCTCGGCTCCCAACGTGAGATCCGCAAAACCGACGATCCCAGCACAAGCCCTAATCGGCCCGTAAAAACCGGAGGCAGACATGGCGGCAATACCGTTCACAAATTCCGTTTCACCCAATGGGGCCATGGCCGCAGGACCTTCGGCACGGTACATGGAACCGCACTCCATAAAGACCGTAGAAACAACATTGTGACCATCACCGATGTCAGCCAGCAATTCGGGTAACAAATACGGGTTTCCTTGGTGATCCCACAGGTGGTGGTGGGGGTCACAAATACGTTGATCCGGGTCAATGACCGGCTCTCGCAACTGGCTCAGCCACGCATCCTGAGTTTGTTTGTCCGTCATCAGTAAACGACTACCGAACGAATGCTCTCGCCCGCATGCATAAGATCGAAGCCTTGATTGATGTCTTCCAGAGCTAATTGATGGGTGATCAGATCGTCAATATTGATTTTGCCTTCCATGTACCAATCCACAATTTGCGGCACATCTGTCCGCCCTTTGGCACCACCAAAAGCCGTACCCTTCCAAACCCGTCCGGTTACCAATTGAAACGGACGCGTAGAAATCTCTTGCCCTGCGCCAGCCACGCCAATAATGATGCTTTCGCCCCAACCCTTGTGGCAGCATTCCAAGGCTTGGCGCATGACGTCGGTATTGCCGATACATTCGAAAGAATAATCCACACCGCCATCGGTAAGGTCCACAATGGCCTGCACGGTGTCGTGTACGTCATTGGGGTTGATGAAATCCGTCATACCGAACCGCTCAGCCAACGCCTGACGCCCACCATTCAAGTCGATACCGATAATCCGCTCGGCGCCGGCCAGGCGGGCACCTTGAATAACATTTAATCCAATGCCCCCCAAACCGAATACGGCCACTGTGGCACCGGCTTCTACCTTTGCTGTGTTCATCACCGCACCGATTCCGGTGGTGACACCGCAGCCGATGTAACAGACCTTGTCGAAAGGGGCGTCTGAACGAATCTTTGCCAGCGCGATCTCCGGCACCACGGTGAAATTGGCAAAGGTCGATGTGCCCATGTAGTGGTAAATCGCGTCGCCACCAATGGAGAAGCGCGAACTGCCGTCGGGCATCAGACCTTGGCCTTGGGTTTCACGAATGGCGCCGCACAAATTAGTTTTGCCCGATAAGCAGAATTTGCACTGGCGACATTCCGGTGTGTATAAGGGAATCACATGATCACCGACGGCCAAGGAGCTGACGCCGGCACCAACCTCGCGAACGATACCCGCGCCTTCATGACCTAAAATCGCGGGAAAAATACCTTCTGGGTCGCCGCCAGATAACGTAAACGCATCGGTATGGCAGATGCCCGTGGCCATAATTTCCACCAGCACTTCGCCGTCTCTCGGGCCTTCCAGACGAACAGTTTCGATCGTTAACGATTTCCCTGCGGCATGAGCCACTGCAGCTTTTACTTCCATCAATTTTCTCCTGAGCCCAAAGCTGAGAGTCTATCACTCTCGACCACGATCACGGGGCCGGCTGGGCTAAGACAAAAAAGCCGCGT
>JAACDS010000298.1 GCA_009936895.1 Pseudomonadota bacterium | reverse complement strand
CCGCCGACGGCTTCAAAGACCGACACGATGTCGCGCCTTTCTTTGCCAGGCAGTATTGTGCCGCCGTAAACGAACACGCTGGGCCGATCCATACGCGCCATGGCAATGCCACACGCCGGCATGTTTTTATCGCAACCGCCAATGGCAACAAAACCATCAAAACCTTGAGCGCCCACGACGGTTTCAATGGAATCGGCGATGACTTCCCGAGAGACCAGGGAATAGCGCATGCCCGGCGTGCCCATGGAAATGCCGTCGGATACGGTAATGGTGTTGAACAGCACAGATTTGGCGCCCGCTTCGTCCGCGCCCATGGCCGCGGCGTCGGCCAGCTCATTGATGTGCATGTTGCAGGGGGTCACCATGCTCCAGGTAGACGCAATACCAATTTGCGGCTTGCTGAAGTCTTCTGGCTTGAAGCCAGTGGGATAGAGCATTGCCCGGCTTGGGGCTTGCTCGACGCCGTCGACGACAATGGAGCTGTAGGGGCGTTCGTTAGCCATCATTTTTCCTTCAATAGTGGGCGTGCACAGGTTGGTCTGTCGCTAACCCAGCGATTTGAACAGCACTTTAGAGCCGCGCTGCCAGTTGTAAAGCGATTGTTTGGTTTCAGGGAGGTCGTTAACGTCTCCCTCAGCAAAGCCGCGTTCTTCGAACCATTCTTGGGTTTGGGTCGTGAGCACGAACAGATTGGCGGCTCCCAGCTGGGTGGCATGCCGTTCTGCCGCCTGCAGTAAATTTGCGCCAATGGCGACGCCCGTGCTGCCGCGTCGATACAAGTCGCTGACCGCGACGCAGGCGAGCTCGGCCTGTTCGCCGTGCAGGTAGACCGCACAACAACCTACGGTGACTCCGTCGACTTCAGCGACCATGAAATGTTCGATCTCTTGTTCGAGGCGGTCTCTTGAGCGTCGAAGGAGCGCGCCGCTCTCTTCCAGCGGGCGAATAATCTCCACAATGTCGCCCACATCATCCAGCTTCGCGGCTCTCACCGGCTGTGTTTTTTCTTCAACAATCTGGGTGCCCGCACCGTCTGCCGTAAACAGCTCCTGCAGCAGCCCACCATCCGTTGCGAAGGAGATTTGATGGGCCTTGGTCACACCGGCGCGCACGGCTCGTGCCATGGCACGAAAGCGCTGAGCTGTGGTGGCCGATAACGCGCCGAAATGGCCTTCAACGGAGCTGGGTGTGACCGTACTCTCGCGCTGGCCATCGGCGGCGTTAAGATGCTCCGTCTCGTCGAAAAAAATCACTTTGTCAGCCTGGAGCGCGATGCTGATATCTGCGGCCAATTCTTCTGAGGCGAGGTTGAAGGCTTGGCCTGAGCTGGAAAATCCCAGCGGTGACTGCAGCACAATATTGTTGGCGTCCAACAGACGTTGCACGCGGGGGCTGTCCAGATTTCTCAGCTGTCCGGTAAACAGGTGGTCTACCCCGCTGAGAACGCCCAAGGGTGTAGCGGTCACGAAGTTGCCGGTTATCACGCTGATATCCACATTGTGCAGTGGCGTGTTTGGCAGGCCGGTAGAAAACAATCCTTCCAATTGGCTTCGAAGCAAGCCGTAGATACTGGCCACAGTGTCCATATGCTCAGGTTGTGTGATGCGACGGTGTGCGTGGGAAGCCGAATTGGGTAAGGCTGCATCCAACTGAGGGCGGCCGCCATGCACCAGCACGAGCTGAACCCCCAAAACATGCAGTAGCGCGAGGTCGTGCACGATGTTGGTAATGTTTGGGTGTGCCAGCGCATCGCCACCTAAGTAGACAACGAAGGTCTTACCTCGGTGTGCGCTGATGTATGGCGTAGAACCGCGAAACCATTGTGAGTAATCGTTTGTCTTCATCGGTCAAGCCACACAAAAGCGCTGAATAACGCGACGTAACGTGTCGGTGGCTGGAGCCAGCTGAGCCTTATCCAGATATTCGTTGGGCTGATGAGCCTGATCAATGCTACCCGGACCCCAGACCACGGTTTCCATACCCAAGGTCTGCATGAAATGGGCCTCGGTGCCAAACGCCACCGTACCCGGCGAGTGGCCGCTGAAGTCGCTCAGTGACCGCAGCAGTTCGCCGTCTGGATTCGATTGAAAGGGTGGAATCGGCGGATAAGCCTTTTGCAACCGCAGGCTCACACCAGAGTGCTCAACCACGGCGCGGATACGTTTTTCCAAAATCTCATGGATGTGCTCAGAGTCCATGCCCGGTAGCAGTCGCAAATCAATTTGCAGCTCAGCATGACCACAGATGCGGTTGGGATTATCGCCTGCTCGCATGCAGCCCAAGTTCATGGTGGGTATGTTTACGGCGAAGGCGTCGTTTTGCGTGCTTGCTGCCAGTTCCTCGCGCAGGGTAATCAGCTCGCTCATGACCCGGTGCATGGCATCCAGCGCGTTCGCACCGAGACTGGGGTCCGAGGAGTGTCCTGATGCGCCCTCAAGTTTAATGGTCATCATGCTGATGCCCTTATGCGCAAAAATCGGCTGCATGGCGGT
>JAACDS010000297.1 GCA_009936895.1 Pseudomonadota bacterium | reverse complement strand
GTCTCGGATATTTATATCGGCCCACGCAACCAATGGATTTACGCCGTCGGTGAGCAGGGTGAAATTGAGATTTTTGGTGTCGGCTCACTGAAACGCCCCACCCGCATGTACCGAGGTACGTTGGTTGAGCCCGGTCAGACGATGACGGCTATGACCCCTTTATTGGGCCGATACTCCTTGGTTGTGGGCACCTCAGATGGCGCTGTGACCCAATACGGAATGTATACCGACGCTGCAGGTACAAGGCTTGATGCGATCCGCCAATTTGCTCTGCCCTCTCCGGCACAACGGTTTGTCACGGAGCCGCGGCGCAAAGGCTTCATGGCCCTTGACCAAGACGGCGACGTTCATCTCATGTACCCCACATCGGGTCGCAAACTTGCCAGTTTCGCTGCGGGTTTGTCCGCGGACACCCCCATGGCCATATCGGCTCGCTCTAACGCTCTTGTCAGCGCCCCAACGGATAGCACAATCAATTTGCTGAAGCTGCATAACGAACACCCTGAAATTTCCTTGAGCGCGCTGTGGGGCAAAGTTTGGTATGAAGGCTACGATGACCCGATTTACAGCTGGCAGTCTTCTTCTGCAGACAATGATTTTGAACCTAAGTTCTCGCTGACACCGCTCGCCTTTGGCACCTTGAAAGCAGCCTTCTACGCACTGCTGTTTGCCGTCCCAATCGCCATCATGGGCGCTATCTACACCGCCTACTTTATGGCGCCCGGAATGCGCAGCTGGGTGAAGCCCGGTATCGAAATCATGGCCGCACTGCCAACGGTAATTCTGGGCTTTATCGGGGGGCTTTCGCTCGCGCCCCTTGTTGAGGATAATTTATCCAGCGTGCTGAGCATCTTTGTCGTACTGCCTGTGGGGTTGTTCATCCTCGCTTTGCTCTGGTCAATGCTTCCCGATCAGTGGACCCGAGCCTGTAGTGGCTGGTACGGCATGATTGTCGTTCCGTTGATTCTGTTGACGGTTTACACCGCCTTTGCCGCTGGTCCATGGTTTGAAGAAGCCTTGTTCTACGGAGACAGTCGCGCCTGGTTTCGAAACGTATTGGGGCTCGATTACGATCAACGAAACGCGTTGATTGTCGGTTTGATTATGGGCTTGGCCGTCATCCCAACCATCTTTTCCATTGCAGAAGATGCGGTCTATGCCGTACCCACCCACCTTGTCAGAGGCTCCCTGGCCCTTGGCGCCACCGAATGGCAAACCTTGGTTAAAGTGGTTTTGTTAACCGCCAGCCCGGGTATCTTCTCAGCCGTCATGATCGGTATGGGCCGTGCTGTTGGCGAAACCATGATCGTGCTTATGGCGACAGGTAATACACCGCTCATGGAATGGAATATTTTCGAGGGCATGCGCACCTTTGCCGCAAATATTGCTGTTGAATTGCCTGAGTCGGAACTGGACAGCACGCACTACCGAATCCTCTTCTTGGCGGCACTGGTTCTCTTCGCCTTCACCTTTGTTCTCAATACCGTTGCCGAAGTCGTGAGACAACGACTGCGCGCGCGATACGGAAGTCTCTAGTATGTCTGAAATCGCGAAACCGATGAAAAACAAACCGTCGTTCTTCCAGCGATGGTTTGCTTCGGGTGAACCTTGGATCTGGCTAAACGCCGCTGCCGTTGGCATCAGCGTCACCGCTGTAGTCGGCATATTGCTGCTGTTGGCGGTGAAGGGTCTTGCGCACTTTTGGCCGTCTGATATCGCACTGATCCAGTACGAATCTGAAAGTGGGCAACCACGTTATGTTTACGGCGAACTGATCGAACAAGATACTCTTCCCGTACAGCAGTTTTTGGAAAGCGGCGGTCCTGAGGCTTGGGTAGACGAAAATGCCGAAGTCATGCAGCGCTGGTTGGTCAAAACCGGTAACCGCAAAATTTCAGCCCCAGATTTTCGGTGGATCGATCAAGCGCAAATTCAGTCCATCGCCTACCCCTCAGAAGTGGTCGCCCTTGAGCGACTGGAATGGGGCAACGCGTATGGGGTGCCCATCAGTATGGAAGTCCCGGAAAACCTCGAT
>JAACDS010000296.1 GCA_009936895.1 Pseudomonadota bacterium | reverse complement strand
CCGCCAGTAAAGTCAACATATTTCTAGACAATTATGGCGAAAAAGCTAAATCACGCCGATTTGACCATGTTTTGGTTAATTTATAAGTGAGACAGAAAACGAATCAGAGAGAGTGAGTATGAACGTGATGATTCTTGGGGCTGGGGGTGGTATCGGACGAGCGCTGCTTGAGGCGTACTCGTCGGCACCCGATATTGCCCGCATTTATGCTACCCACCACTGCGAGGTCAGCAGTGTTTCGCCTCTCATCCGCTGGCTGCACTTAGACATGTCCGACCCTCGGTCGATCGCGGCGCTGGCCGATCAGGTCGATCAACCCATTCATCGCTGGATCAGTTGTACGGGTATTCTCGCCGGCGATCATGGCCAACCAGAGAAGACTTTAAGACAACTATCGTCGGGCAAGCTGCAGATTGATTACCAAGTAAATGCGCTGGGCCCGTTAACGGCCTTTTCCAGTTTGGCTAACCACTTGCGCTCGGAAGATATGCGAGCCGTATTTTTGTCGGCTCAGGTAGGCAGTATCGAGGACAACCGCTTGGGCGGTTGGTATGGGTATCGAATGTCCAAGGCGGCTCTGAATATGGGAGTGCGATGTCTGGCAATAGAGTGCGCTCGCTGGCGCAGTGCGCCGGTCATCGTCGCAGTGCATCCGGGTACGACGGTAACCAATCTCTCACGCGCCTTTACGCAGACGCGCAAAGCCCCGGTGCAGAGCGCGGCAACCTGCGCTCGGCAGCTTAAGCTGTTGGTCGAGACGCTAGACAGCGGTCAGTCGGGGCAATTTCTGACGCTCAATGGTCAAACGCTTCCTTGGTAGGGTGTGCTCACAGCTCGACCGTTGGGTCACACAGCGGGATCAGAATCTCGTTCTTGCGCATAAACCACGGCATAAAAGGTGGATCATGACGTGCCCAGCGTGTTTCGCCACAGGCCGTCAGTGACATGTCGCTCAAGGCACCGATCAGTTTTGCCTCGTGTTCGCGATAGCGCGACTGAGACCATCCGCCCCGATATTGGAGGGCTGCCATCAGCATGGGCGGCTGTTCCGAAACACTGACCACATCTGAAGACGGCACGGGCAAGGACGCTCGATCAAAGTCGCTGGGCATCACGAAAGACACTAACCATCGACCGCTCTCAGAGTCGGGTTGTTGCAGCACCGGGGCCGTCATCGCAATTTTTTCCTTGCTGGCATTGTCACCGCTGATGAAATCAAACAGAGGTCTAAACGCTACGCTGCCTGCGTCGTCAAAATCACCGGTAACCCGGACGGTGGCCAGCAGATGCGGCGCATAGCGACGAACTTCAATGTCGTTGCTGCTGTCCACCACGTTGAAGGCCAAGGATTCAATGGCATGTGTTAGGCCTGGGCCAATCAGCAATGCTCCAGTAATCAAGGATGTGAGAAGACTGTTCATAGCGTGGCTCCGATGAAAAACCACAACATTTCAAAAGTCGAGTGAACGAAAGATGAAAATGCGAGTGCCGCCTCATCAACCCCTGCCCCAGTTGGGGTGAATCTTGTTAGCGGGTTTGGCTGTGATATTCCGCGTTGGGCACCATGGCAGTGCCACTGGCAACGCGATTCGTCATATTGAAGAATGCGGCGACGCTGGTGATATCCCAAATGTCGCGGTCGCTGAAACCTTGGTCCCGCAGCGTTTGACGGTCCGCCTCTTCAACCGTCGCGCTGGCCGTGGTGAGCAGGGCAGCAAAATCGAGCATGGCACGCTGCTTGGGCGCTAGGTCAGCTGCCTTGTAGTTCATTACCAGCTGTTCTCCCAGGATGGGATCCCCTGCCAGTTCGCGGACCGCGGCCCCGTGCGCGGTCAAACAATAAAAACAGCGATTAATCGAGGAAACGACCACTGCGATCATTTCGCGCTCTAGCTTGGTCAGGCCGCTGCTGGCTAGCATCAAGTCGTTGTAGAACGTGGTGAACGCATTGAGTTTGTCGATGTCGAATGCGTAGGCTTGCAGGACATTGGGCACCATGCCGAGCTTGTCCTGACAAATGTCGAAGTATTTTTGTGTGGCTTCCGGCAGAGGGTCCACCATGGGCAGATCGAGGGCGGTTGGGTTTTTCATAACATCTCCAGTTTCGTGTCGTGATGCTAAAACCCAGACTGACCTCAGTGCAACCAGCGCATGATCTCATCCACCAACTCAGTGGTGGTTGGGCTCACATTCAAGGTCAACCCACGATGCCCAGTTTCGAGCGAATCAAATTGACTGCGCAGCAGGTCTGCCGGCATAAAGTGATCGTGCCGGTGCCTGAACCTGTCCGCAATTAACGCGTAGTCACCGTTCAACAGGACGCTGCGCACGTAGGCTTGGTCAAAGCCCAACGTCTTTCGATAGGAGGCCTTGAGCGCCGAGCAGGCCAAAACGGCGGTTTCGCCTGTATCGTATTGATCCACCAATCGGCGCAAGTCAGCCAACCAAGGCTGGCGATCACCGTCGCTTAAGGGTTGGCCCGCGGCCATTTTTTGGATGTTCGCCTTGGGGTGGAATTCGTCGGCATCATAAGCCTCGCAACCAAGCCGGCGGGCCAATTCTCGTGCGACAGTGGTTTTGCCACTGCCGGCTACACCCCAAATAATGACGATCAAGTCACGCCACCATCGACAATAAAATGCGCATCAACAATAGCGTAACATTCGTTAGTCGTATGTAATGGTGCCCAGGAGAGGACTTGAACCTCCACGGGGTTGCCCCCACTAGCACCTGAAGCTAGCGTGTCTACCAATTTCACCACCTGG
>JAACDS010000295.1 GCA_009936895.1 Pseudomonadota bacterium | reverse complement strand
GGTTATAAGGGTGAAATTCCAGCGCGGTCGCGCTTTAGGCTGATACGTCCGGGTTCACCTTCGGTCACGCGGCCAATGGCGGCACCGTGGAATGCACCGCTTTGCCTTAGGACATCTATCACATTCTCAACAGACTGGTCTGGAACCGCGCCAAGTAATCCGCCCGAGGTTTGCGGATCAAACAGGATGTCCGCATCGGTGAGATCAATATCCATGTTAGTGTATCGACTGGCCGCGTCACGATTGCCGGGATGCAGCGTGCTCTGGACACCTTGGCGCAGCATTGCGGCAGCCCCCGGCAATATCGGAATGCCCAGTTGGTCAATCACAGCATGGACACCCGAGCCCTGACCATTTCTCCAAGATGCGCGATCAATCCGAATCCGGTTACATCTGTGCAGGCAGACGCCTCGTTTGCTACGAAAATGCGGGCCGCATCCCGGTTAGAGACCCGCATCGATGCGATTGCGGTCTGTAGATCGTCATTTTTGACACTGCCCAGCATCCAGCCTGCCAACAGCGCACCGGTGCCCAGTGGTTTCGTCAGGACCAGTACATCGCCCTCGTGCATACCGTCTGCACTGCCACCTTACCCTGCGGCGGGCGGGTCACAGCACACGTCCAGTCAGTAGATCCAAACCAACTGCGCGGGACTGATACAATCGGGCACCCGCCGCCAGCGCAAGCGGCGCAAGGTCCACATGACAGTCTTCAAATGTGTAATGTTCAGCCAAATATCCCGATAACATGCGTGAATAGGGCATCTCGATGTCGCGCGAGATGAGCGTCAGCCTTACGCCTTCAGGTCGGTGCATAGCGAATTGGCGTAGCAATTCGACATGGTGACTATGACCACCACCGACCAACACCAGATCGTGCTCAACAGGATGCGAGGTATTCATCATTCTGCCCGCTCCGCACCGGTTTGAACTTCGTGCCTGTTCCCGGACAGTGGGGTACTTTACTCCTGTCCATGAAAGGGGCACTAAATGGGACAACATCGAAGAACATATACCGACGAGTTTAAAGCAGGCGCCGTTGATCGGCTTTATGAGCCTTGCGCAACGCAGGGCAGCGTAGCCAAGGAGCTTGGAATAACAGGTACTCAGCTGAAAACTTGGCGGCTTGAGGTTGAGGCGTTTGGCTCTGCTGAAGCCAAGCGGCGTCAGAAAGCTGATGCGGCAGAATTGGACCGCCTTCGCAAAGAGAATAAGCGTCTGGCACAGGAAGTGGAGATTTTGCACAAAGCATCCGCTTTTTTCGCACCAAGGGCGGTGAAGCCATGATGAATAAGCGAGCTTTCATCACTGCCCGTAAAGCGCAATATGCGGTTTCCACATTATGTCGTCTCCTTGAGGTCTCCCGGGGTTGGTTTTATGGCTTTCGGGCCAGCCGTGGATCAGCGTCAAACGGATCGGGACATTCGGGATGCGGATCTACTTGCAAAGATCAAAATCTTCTTCAAAGCCAGTAAGAAGTGTTACGGGTCCAAGCGTATTCATCAAGACTTGCTTGCGGAGGGCAATATTGTTTCTGAGCGGCGTGTGGCCAGAGTAATGAAGGAAAACAAGGTGTCTCCTTTTTTCCGTAGGCGCCGAAAACCGGTGACAACCGATAGCAATCACAAACTGAAGCCTTCACCAAACCTGCTGGAACAGAAGTTTCACTGCCAGCCGCCAAACACAGTTTGGTTGGCGGACATTACTTATATCGACACGGATGAGGGCTGGCTCTACCTGGCTGGCATCAAAGACATGGCCACGCGAGAAATTGTCGGCTGGGCAATGGAAGATCACATGCGTGCAGAACTCTGCTGCGAAGCTCTGAAGATGGCTCTGGGGCGCAGAGGCCCCGTTCCCGGACTGATCCATCACAGCGACAGAGGCAGTCAATATGCTGGCGGCAAATACCGCAAACTGATTGGTAAGGCGCACCTTGCTCAATCTATGAGTCGCAAGGGTGAATGCCTAGATAACGCGCCGATGGAGAGCTTCTTTGCTTCTCTGAAAAAAGAATTGGTGCACCGCCAGCGCTTTAAAACGCGCGCGCAGGCCAAGGTTGCTATCTTTGAATACATCGAGGTTTTCCACAACCGGCAGCGTAAGCATTCCGGCATCGGCTACCAAACACCTGTACAGGCTTTTGAAGATATGACTTGGAAAATGGCAGCATAGGGTCAATAGTGAAATTGTTCGGAAACGGGGACGAAGTTCAGTTACGAAATGCGATTGGCGAAAGAGCGTGGGAGTCGAACCCACCAAGGACGTGGTACGCCCCTCACTGGATTTGAAATCCAGGCGCCCCACCGGGGTGCGATCCTCTTCC
>JAACDS010000294.1 GCA_009936895.1 Pseudomonadota bacterium | reverse complement strand
CTCGCCGCTGCCGCCTCAAGGCATCGATACCGGCCAGCAGTTTGTTTCGCCGACGTTTGCTCGTCAGTTCAATAACGCCCACATGGCCGCCAGACGACAACGCTTCGTAGAGCATGGATGCACTGTCAGCACTCACCCAAACTTGGCTGGCATTCGCCAGGGCCTGAGTCAGCCAATCAGGCGGATTGTCTGTATAGCGAAGCACCCTTGCTTTTGGCGCGCCGGCCAGCGCCGCGACCACCGCGCCAACCAAGCCTTCTGAACTGCGAGGCGAATCGGATATTTGCCAGTGGACGTCTGGACTCTGCCGAACAATATTCGCCACCGCTTCGGCGATCTCGGCGTCCCGCCAGTGGAAGTGATCGTTCATCCCACCTAGCAAGATGACGCCTCGATCCGATGCTTTTGTACCGGACTCCCTCGGCCCCAACATACCCAATGTGCGCAGAACCTTGCGCTCAGACCACGTGCTATCGTGCCCGGGCACGAGGGCAAGGTCATAGCAGAAGCTCGGCAGGCTGGGTTTCATCAGTACGATTGCGCGACTGCCCAAATGCCAGCGCGTGCGCGCCATGGGCAGATGGGTGCGGCGACCGGCACCAATCAAAAGATCCGGTGCCTCACCCGGATCCCGCCATAGCGCCGACCAGTCGTGGGCATAGTCCGCCAAGGCGATATCGCGTACATCGATCTCCGCATCCGTCCCAGCGTCGTGAGGTAGGCATTCACGAAACCCCTGCAGCAGACCGGCCGTTTGCTTTTCGTGACCGGGCCGGCCATCGGTGAAGCGCCAAATGCGAAGGGTCAGGGGCATGCAAAGCTCTTAAAAAAAATTCCAATATACCTGCGTATGAGCAAGGGGCATATGCCTGGGAATTGGCTGTAAATCACAAATTCACTTGAACCGAGCTTTGTGAACAGCTCACACTGAACATCCAAACGTCACCACCACTCCAACCATCTGAGGTACGTATGCTGCAACTGCTTTGGCGAGGCGAGTACGCCGTATTCATACTGCTGATCGTCGCCTTGATTCTCTCCCTGACGGTCCACGAACTGGGTCACGCCATGGTGGCCAAGTGGTTTGGTGATGACACCGCCGAGCGGGCTGGGCGCGTCACCCTGAATCCAATCGCGCATATTGACCCCATGGGACTGCTGATGGTGGTCATCGTTGGTTTCGGGTTTGCCAAGCCCGTACCGACAAATCCCGCGAATTTCACCAGCCCTCGGGCGGATTTATGGGTGGCCGCAGCAGGTCCCCTAATGAATTTACTGCTGGCGGTGATTTGTTGGAACGGCTTCGTCTTGGCGTGGAATGCCGGCTGGCAAAACCCAGCGGCCCAGCTGTTTTTTACCATCTTGGCTCAGATCAATCTGCTGCTGATGGTTTTTAACCTGCTACCCATTGGTCCGTTAGACGGTCACTACATTGCGCCCCACTTTCTACCCAACAAGTTGGCCCAGCTGTATCGATTCTACAATGCCCGCTACGGCGCGATGCTACTGCTGGCACTGGTCATTGGTAGTTTGATGGGCCTTCCCATACTGACTTTTTTGGCCGAGTTTTCAGCGACGTTGCTGAACACCATCACACTGGTCTGACCTAGGCAGACCTCAGCGGGGTGACCCGCTGAGGCTGCGGCCGTCGTGAAACAGCCGCTAAGCTAGGGCCTGTTCTAAGTCGGCAATGATGTCGTCGATGTGCTCGATGCCAACAGACAGACGAATGGCTTCTGGGGCAACCCCCACAGCCTTTTGCTCGTCTTCGCTCAATTGTCGGTGCGTGGTCGATGCTGGATGGCACGCCAGCGACTTGGCATCACCAATGTTCACCAACCGTTTGAACAATTGCAGCGCATCATAGAATTTTACGCCCGCCTCAAATCCGCCCTTGACGCCAAAAGTCATGATGCCGGACGCTGTACCGTTCATATACTTTTGGGCCAGTGCATGATGCGGGTGGTTTTCGAGACCCGCGTAGCTCACCCACTCCACTTTGTCGTGTGCCTGCAAATACTTGGCAACCGCCATGGAGTTCTCGCAGTGACGCTCCATTCGCAAAGGCAGGGTTTCGATGCCCTGAAGAAGCTGAAACGCGCTTTGCGCGGATAGTGCTGCGCCAGTGTTGCGCAGGGGCACGGTTCGTGCCCGACCGATATAGGCCGCTGGCCCAAAGGCTTCGGTATACACCACGCCGTGGTAGCTGGCTTCTGGCTGGTTCAGTTCTGGGTAACGGGCTGCATTTTCCGTCCATGGGAACTTGCCCGAATCAACAATAACGCCACCCAAGGTCGTACCGTGGCCACCCATGTACTTGGTCACCGAGTGCACAACAATGTCCACACCGTGCTCGATAGGCTTGAGCAGCGACGGCGAGGCCACCGTGTTGTCCGCAATGGTGCATACGCCGTGACGATGGGCCATCTCGGTCACCGCGGCGATATCCACGATGTTACCGGCGGGGTTGCCGATGGTTTCAAAGAATACGGCCTTGGTGTTGTCGTCAATTAGGGCTTCCAACGCCGCAGCGGAGTCGTCTGCAGCAAAGCGCACATCGATACCGAGGGCTGGAAACATGTGCGCAAAGAGCGTGTACGTGCCGCCATACAGCTGCGGTACCGTCACGATGTTGTCCCCGGCCTTGGCAATATTGATGATGGCATAATGAATCGCTGCACTACCCGCGGACACAGCCAACGCGCCCACGCCACCCTCCAGCGCAGCGATACGCTGCTCCAGCACGTCGCAGGTGGGATTCATGATACGGCTGTAGATATTGCCCGGTACCGCCAAGTCGAACAGGTCGGCACCGTGCTGTGCGTCGTCAAATTCGTAAGCAACCGTCTGATAAATCGGTGTTGTTACTGCGTGTGATGTGGGGTCTGTCGTATAGCCAGCGTGAATCGCCAGTGTTTCATCTTTCATGGCCTTGCCTATGCTCCTTAGATTGCCACCCGTCGGGTGGAGACATGGATCGCATCTCTGCGAATCGCGGAACATATCATTGTGCCTTTGATG
>JAACDS010000035.1 GCA_009936895.1 Pseudomonadota bacterium | reverse complement strand
GACCCAGAAGCCTATTTCCGAGAAGTGTTTGCACGCACAGAGGACGAACCTCTACCCGACCTTTCTGTTTTCCCTGAAGAATTATTTATCTACGAATCTTCACCGGGAACCTACTTCGACGCGTTCCCAATTTTGCTTATGAGTGAGGCCAGCCTGAGATTCTTCGCGACGACCATGACCGAAAAGGGCCAAAATTCTCGATTCGATTTACGGCGGTTTAGACCCAACCTCGTGGTCGAGACACCCGAAGACGGCTTCCCCGAAAATTCCTGGGTGGGACGGCGAGGCCGAATTGGTTCCGCAGTGGTCAAAATTGAAGTCGTCTGCCCACGCTGCGTCATGACCACCCATGGCTTCGACGATCTCCCGAAAGACCCTAGGATCATGCGTCACTTGGTTACGGAGAACGGTGGCAATCTCGGTGTTTATCTCAGCATTGAGGAACCCGGCGTGATAGCCCTTGGTGATGTCATTCAGTGGTTGGACGCCTGATCCGCTGGGGCCAAGGCAAAAAAAAGCCCGTTGGCCGTAGCCAACACGCTTTTGTTCGACAGGTCAAAGGTGCTAGTTGCTGCCGGTTGGCACCTCGCTAAACGACATACCCTTGTCCATACGCGGCTCTTGAGGCATACCCAAGACTCGCTCGGCAATGATGTTGGCCATGATCTCGTCGGTGCCGCCGGCAATCCGGCCACCGGGGGCACCCATGTAAGTCAGTTGCAACAAACCGGCTTCCTTGGACAGATTTTCGTCCCAAATCGCGCCGCTCATTTCCAGTAGATCCATACAGAAGGATGCCATCTCTTGGGTCTTCGGCGCTCCAACGAGCTTCCCAATCGAATTTTCAGGCCCTGGAATCGCACCCCGTGACATCGCAGTCATTGATCGATAGCCGGTGAAACGCAAGCCAGCTTCCTGTACGTACCAGTCTGCTAACTTGGCGCGAACCGCACTGTCTTCAATGGCCGGCTTATCATCAATCATGACTTCACTGGCTATACGGTAGGCCACGTCTACGTTGACGCCAGCGCCGCCACCGCCAATGGCCGCACGCTCGTTCATCAAAGTCGTCAGCGCAACCTGCCAACCTTGGCCAACCTCACCTAAACGCTGGCTGTCCGGAATCCGAACATCAGTGAAATACACTTCGTTGAAGTTCGCGCCACCGGTGAGTTGCTTGATCGGCTTGATTTCCACGCCCGGAGACTTCATGTCGAGAAAGAAATAACTCAGGCCTTTGTGCTTCGCCACATTCGGGTCGGTTCGAACCACCAAGATGCCGAAGTCGGAATAATGCGCGCCGGAGGTCCAGATTTTTTGACCATTGATCACCCAATCGTCCCCGTCTCGCTCGGCCTTGGTGCGCAGAGCAGCCAGATCCGAACCCCCTGCAGGTTCGGAAAACAGCTGGCACCAGATTTCTTCGCCGCTGGCCAATTTAGGCAGAAAGCGTTCATGGTGCTCAGGTCGGCCCCAGGTCATCAAGGTCGGCGCAGCCATGCCTTGGCCAATGACAAACACACCACCCGGTGCGCTGTGCTTGGCTTCTTCCTGATTCCAAATTACTTGTTCGATCGCGCTGGCCTCACGACCGCCATATTTTTTATCCCAGCGTATGCATGCCCACCCTGCGTCGTATTTACGCTTTTGCCAAAGCTTGGCCGCAGCGATGTCGTCTAGGCCGGCCAACTCTTCCTGACTCGGAACATTGTCTTTCAGCCATGCTGCTGCTTCGGCGCGAAAGGCGGCTTCTTCTTGTGTGTCGTTAAAATCCATGGTTAATCCTCAATAAAAATCTGTGTCCACTCATCTGGCAAACGTCGGTTTTAGGCAGCGTTGTTTTGTTCGTAAGCGGTAATCAAGCGGTCTTGCCAATACCCTTCACTGCCTACATTCACGCCCAGCAACTTTGCTCGGCGGTAGTAGAACTGACAGTCAAATTCCCAGGTAAATCCCATGCCGCCGTGGGTCTGCACATTTTCCTCAGCAGCAAATACCGCTGCCTTAATGGCACCTACCCGCGCTGTCGCGGCAGCTAAGGGCAACTCTGCGCTGTCTGTGTTCAAGGCCCAAGCACCGTAGTAGCAGTTGCTACGTGCCAAGGTGTTTTTGACGTACATGTTCGCCAGCTTGTGCTTGATCGCCTGATAAGAAGCGATGGCGCGGCCAAAGGCATAACGCCCCATGGCGTAATCTCGCGCCTGAATCATCGCATCATCGGCCAAGCCAACCTGTTCCCAAGCGAATAATACGGCAGCCCGATCTAACAACCGTTCGGTCGCTCCCCAGCCCGCGCCCTCACCGCCCAGCAATTCGGCATGAGCGTTATCAAATTCTAGAACCGCATGTCCGCGGGAAAAATCCAGAGTGCGGACAGCGTCCCGTGAAACCCCGTCTTGATCCAGTTCAACCAGATACCAGCTGGCCCCGTCGCCGGAGTCCGAGGCAGCAACCACGACCGCGAAATCTGCGGCGCGCCCGTCGGCCACGGGCAGCTTACGCCCGCTCAAGCCGCCATCCGTTATGCGCGTCTTCAAGCTTTTAACACTGGGACGGCCATTACCCTCCGACAGTGCGAAGGTACCAATGGCTTCGCCGGCAGCCAACATGGGCAGCCACTTTTCTTTCTGCTCTTGACTGCCACAGGCCATCAGAGCTTCAGTCGCTAGGTATACGGACGAACTGAAGGGCACTGGTGCCACGGCACGGCCCAGCTCTTCGGCGATGACCACCAGCTCCAGGTAAGACAGGCCCAAGCCTCCATACTCTTCAGGTATCACGGTTGCGGTCCAACCCATCTCCACGATCTTTTGCCACAGCTGCGAATCGTGATCCGCTTCGCCCTCCAGCACCGCGCGCACAGCGGCGGGCGGACAGTGGTTCGCCAGAAAGCCCCGCGCTTGTTCGCGCAGCAACTCTTGTTCTTCACCAAATTCGAAATTCATACGTCCCCTCCATAGCGTTATTCGGTCTCCCTTAGTCAGAATATAGCAGAGGTACTGGTCACGCTTCGACGAACATTCGCGCGTTGTTTTAGACAG
>JAACDS010000007.1 GCA_009936895.1 Pseudomonadota bacterium | reverse complement strand
GGCTGGTCGAACGCAAGGTGCACTACTGATGACCCGCGATTGGTGGAAACATATGGTGCTGATCCTCGGCACGATTATCGTGCTGGCCCCGTTTTACATGATGGTCAGCTATTCGTTCAAAAGTCCCGGAGAGATCGACCGGGGTGAAGGTGGATTCTTTGGCCGCCAAGAGATGATGATCGACCCCCGCTGCGTCGCCCTTCGCCAACCCGATCGCGCCGACATCGAAGCTGCCCGCACGCGGTTTCCCAGCCAAGACGACGCCAGCGTGCAGGCCTCTCTTTTGGCCGAGACCAAGGCAGATTGTTCCATGCGCCCCGTTGTGTTCAACTATTCCAAGGCTTTCACCGAAGCGCCGCTTGTCCGCTATCTAATAAATGGCGTGATCGTCACCTTGTCGATCTTTCTGATCCAGATTGTTGTGGCTCTGCCTGCCGCCTATGCGCTTGCCAAGCTCAAATTCTGGGGGCGCGATGCCGTCTTCGGGCTGGTCCTGTTCTGCCTGTTGATCCCGGTTCATGCCATTGCCCTGCCTCTATATATCGGGCTGGCAAAACTTGGGCTAACCAACACATATGCCGCTCTTGTCGTGCCATGGACGATCTCAGTTTTTGGGATCTTCCTGATGCGCCAGTTCTTTATGACTGTGCCTGACGATCTGATTGACGCGGCGCGGATGGACGGCATGTCCGAGCTGGCGATCGTTTGGCGGGTAATGCTGCCCACTGCAATCCCCGCGCTTCTGGCTTTCGCGATCTTTTCCGTCGTAGCGCATTGGAACGACTATTTCTGGCCGCGCATCGTTGTAACCGGAAACCGTAACCTATTCACGCCGCCACTGGGCTTGCGCGAGTTTAAGGGTGATGGGGATGGGTCGTTCTTTGGTCCGATGATGGCCACAGCTACCGTTATCGTTACACCGTTGATTGTAGCGTTTTTGCTGGCGCAACGACGTTTTATAGAGGGGATCACACTGTCTGGAATGAAGTAGGGCGCGCCTTGGCACGCCCTACCCATAGCCCCGCAAGGGGATATCGCCTCCCCATACGGGGAACATCATTAGGGTCTGCCAATCGACAAACCGTCAGCCCTAACAACTGGAGAAAGTATAATGAAACATACCATAACTGCAATGGCACTGGCACTGTCCGCCAGTGCCGTTTTCGCCGAAGACAAGGTTACGATTGAGTTCGCCTATCCCTATAGTCACCTGTTTGACGTCACCTATGAAGCGATGATGCCAGCCTTCAAAGAAGCGCATCCTAACATCGAAGTAAAATTTCGCGCCACCTATGAATCCTATGAAGACGCCACCAACACAGTCCTGCGCGAAGCTGTTGCAGGCAACCTGCCAGACGTTTCCATGCAGGGCCTGAACCGCCAAGCGCCGCTGGTAGACAAAGGTATTGCTAAGTCGCTAGCCCCGTTCATTGCTGCTGAGGCCGATTTTGAAACAGAAGGTTACCACGAAGCCATGTTGTCTTTGTCAACCTTTGACGATGAAGTCTATGGCCTGCCGTTCTCGATCTCTTTGCCGGTTGGCTATTACAACATGGACATCTTGCGTGAAGGCGGCATCGAAGAGCTGCCAACAACATGGGACGAGGTGATTGCAGCCTGTAAGACCATGAAGGCCAACGGCATCGACAACCCCATCTTCTGGGGCTGGAACATCACCGGCAACTGGTTCGTGCAGGCCCTGTTGTGGAGCCAAGACAAAGCTATAGTAGAAGGTGGCCGCGTGACAATGGATAGTCCGGAGGCGCTGGTCGCTCTGGAGCAAATGCGCGACATCTTCACTGAGTGTGAAATGCAGAACCTAGAATGGAAGGCTGCTTTGTCGTCTTTCTCTGCAGGTGATGTCGGCATGATGTTCTGGTCGACGTCGGCCTTGGGCGCGGTTCAGCGCAGCCAAGGTGATTTCGAACTCGTGACCGGCCCGTTCCCCGGCCTTGGTGGCGCGCCTATGGGTCTACCAGCGGGGGGCAATGCCGCGATGTTGACCTCAACTTCGGATGACCCTGCCGTACGTGAAGCAGCTTGGACTTGGTTGAAGTTCATCACGTCAGGTGAAGGCGCGGCGGAAGTGGCTAAAACCACTGGCTATATGCCCCCAAACAAGGCTGCGAACGAAATCATTCTCGCCGATTTCTACGAGCAGAACCCCAACAAACAGACGGCCGTGGATCAGCTTCCGCTGCTGCGCGACTGGCTGGCTTATCCCGGCGACAACGGCTTGGCGATCACGCAGGTGATCTATGACGGCATCGAACGCATCGTCACCGGCGACGCCACCGATATGAAAGAGCTTCAGGAAGAATTGGTCGAAGAAATCGCCGATCTTCTGCCTAACGGTTAAAGCAATTCCGGTCGCCCTTACCTAGGGCGGCTGGGTACTTACCTGAGAAAGGTCGAACGGATGAAACTTATCCATATCTCTGACATTCACCTGACGGCTCCTGGTGAACGCATGGGCGGCTTGCACCCCCACAGACGTTTTGCCCAAGCATTAGATGATGTGCGCGCGCAACACAGTGACGCCACTCGTATCATCATTACCGGCGATTTGACCCACTGGGGCGAGCCTGCTGCTTATGCATCGCTTGCCGATGCGCTGACCGATGTGCCTTGCCCCGTGCGCTTGTTGATTGGAAACCATGATGACCGCATTGCGTTTCTCAGCGTATTTCCCGACCATCCCAAAGACCATTCTGGGTTCATTAACTACGCTGAAACATTAGATACTACGCGTTTTATCTACCTCGACACAAACGCTTGGCGCACCCACGCCGGCCATTTATGCGAAGCGCGGCGCGATTGGCTTGAAAATGAGTTGAAAGACTGTACCCGCGCGCGCCTGTTCATGCACCACAATGCGATGCCGCTTGGACTGCCTGCTGAAGACAAGATCGCTCTTGTTCCCGAAGACCGCGCACCACTGGCAGAGCTCTTGAGCACTTATCGAGACCGTGTTGAGTATATCCATTTTGGCCATATCCATGCACCTGTGCACGGGACGTGGTGCGGCATTCCCTTTGCCTCCGTCAACTCCACCGGCAATCAATCTTTGCCTGACCTAACCGATCAGGAGCTGTTACATAGTGCTCCCATGGCCCCATCCTATGCAGTTATCCTTACAAGCGATGGTGGCACAATCATCCATGACATTCCCTTTACGTGGGATGGACCCGTGTTCAGCGCAGGGACAGCTTGGGAAGATTGGGCCAAACCGGTTGCCATAGAATGAAGTTTATCCATCTCACCGACACGCATGTTATTGGGGACGCGTTGCTCTACGGACAAGACTCCGCCGCGCGGCTTCGTGCCGCTGTGGCCTCTATCAATGCCGAACACGTTGACGCTGGTTTCGTTGTGCTTACCGGTGACATGACCCATTGGGGCGACGCGGCGGCCTATGCGCGGTTAAAGTACGAAATCAAAAAGCTCAAGATGCCTGTGCATCTGATGGTGGGTAACCACGACGATACAGCAGCCTTTGGCGAGGCTTTCCCTGAAATACCCCGCGATGAAAATGGGTTTGTCCAAAGCGGTTTTGACACCCCATTCGGGCGGTTTCTTTTGCTGGACACCAAGGACCCAGAAACCCACGCAGGCGCATATTGCCTTGCGCGCCAAGCTTGGTTGGATCGTGAACTGGACCAAACCGACGGCTCAATCATCCTGTTCATGCACCATCCGCCTTTCAAAACAGGCATAGCGTCTATGGACCGGATTATGTTGCACGATGCCGAAAAGTTTTATGAGGTCATCGCCCCCCACAAGCCTCGCATCCGTCATCTATTCTTTGGCCATGTGCATCGCGCCATTTTTGGCAATTGGCGGGGCATGAGCTATTCCTGCATGCGTGGCCTTAATCATCAGGTCGTTTTGGAAATGGACGGGCCTGCAGATCGCATTGCTGGAAATTTTGAACCTCCGGCTTACGGTGTGGTGACATTAAGCGAGGATCAGGTGACGGTTCATTTGCACGACTTTGCAGATCGCTCAGAGCAATTTTTTTTGTGAATCAACCTTACGGCCTGTGCCACACTGAACATGCTAGGATCAATTGTGGGAATGCGATGCGCTGGCGTTCCGTTAAAACCCGTTAAGCAAGAGTGAACCGGTCAAAAACCTAACATTGGCGCAGCCGCAGCGAATTAACGCTTTGTCCGCAAAGCGGACATTTAATCGGATTGCAGCGAATGGCAGCTGAGAGCCCATTTTGACCGATGCTGCAGCCTGCATGAATGACAGCTCTCGTGCAAATGATCCTACACAGTGCTGGTACAGCATCACAGGTTTTCCAACCGAGAGTAACTTCAATTGGGATGACTACTTATTGAGAAACGGCGAGATCGTAGGACGCAACGATATCATTCGCACAGCTCGCAACATCTGAGGGACTGAAACCCGCCCGATATAGAGCGGAGCCAATCCCGAATCCGGTGATCCCTGCTGACAACCAATCTCCGAAGTTTTCTAGTCCCGCGCCTTTCCGTTCTGTCCAACGTTATTCATGGTTCAATTGGAGCTGCCAACAATTCATCACTCATTCCATTTTCTGC
>JAACDS010000293.1 GCA_009936895.1 Pseudomonadota bacterium | reverse complement strand
GCCATCTCCTTGCTGATCAAGTGCCTTCAGATATCTTCCCGCATCTCTGAGGAGTGCGAAACTTTCCGCGGTCAAGACCGCATCGCCGTTGCCGATAGCATCGAGCCAGCGCCAAAGTAAATGCCAGGTATTGTCTGCATGCTCTTCACCACTGAATGCCAAAGCCACACGCCCCATCAGGGCAACACCCGAGGTACGCTGCTGGTCGAGGATGGCAGCCAGTAGACCTCGTTCGAAATCCTGTCGCAGGCCTGCGACTTCTTGGGCTGTTAAATGCATCACAGTGCCTTAAAGACCTTTTGTTTGTTTATCCCTTTCGTCCCGCGCCCAATGGTACTCGGCACAGGGTTTGCTGCGCAGAAAAGTTGCATCGGCCGGCCTGTCAACTGCCATTGTATTTGCGTCGTTGGCATAACAATCGTTACCGTAGCGTTTTACCACGCTGCGGACTGCTCCATGACCAAGATTGCTTTCCTGATGGACCCCATTGAATCCATCGCCATCAAAAAAGATTCGACCCTCGCCATGATTCGCTCCGCGCAGCTGCGAGGGCTGGAAGTGTATTACTTTCGTCAAGAGGATCTGATGATCTCCGAGACGCAGGTATGTGCCTACTTGAGCCGGCTATACCTCGCAGATCAATTCGCTGCCGATCTGGACCCATCCAGCGTAAACGGCGGTGCCGATCCCTGGTTTAGCTTAGAAGCAGGGCAGTTGCAGCCGCTCTCAAGTATGGACATCGTCATGATGCGCAAAGATCCGCCTTTCGACATGGAATATATCTACACCACCTACTTACTCGAGCGCGCTGAAGCAGACGGAGTTCGAGTGGTGAACAGTCCTCGATCACTCCGCGACTGCAATGAAAAGCTCTTCGCAACGACGTTTCCCCAATGCTGTCCGCCACTGGTGGTCAGTCGCCGTATGGATGTGCTCAAAGCCTTTCATCAGGAGCACAAAAATGTCGTGTTCAAAAAACTGGATGGGATGGGCGGGGCATCGATCTTTCGCGTCATGGAAGCAGACCCCAACTTATCCGTTGTGTTGGAGACCCTGACGAACAGCGGTGCGGAACAAATCATGGGCCAAGTCTATCTGCCGGAAATTGTAGATGGCGACAAACGTATTCTGATTGTAAACGGTCAACCCGTACCGTATGCCTTGGCCCGCATTCCGTCCGCGGGAGAGACCCGTGGCAATTTGGCCGCAGGAGGGCGCGGGGAGGGCCGGCCCTTGACCGATCGCGATCGTTGGATCGCCGAACAAGTGGGTCCAGAATTGGTCAGGCGGGGACTGAACTTTGTCGGTATCGACGTCATAGGAGATTATCTCACAGAGATCAATGTCACTTGCCCGACCTGTATCCGAGAGCTGGACGCACAATTTGGATTAGATATTGCCGGTGATCTGATTGAGTCGTTGCTGGCCTGATGCGCTAAGCCACTAAGGGGGGTTGATGCAAATAAGCCGTCAACGACTGTATTTCACTGGCGTGCTTGCGCTGGGTGTGCACGTGGTCGTGCTGCTCGGATTCAATAGTTCAAGCCGACAACCAGCACCGGTGTCGCCGCCACTATCCATCGCGCTGCAGCGGGCCGGAGACGCTCAGACTCAGGACGGCAGCCAAACCGCAGCCATTACGCCCCGGTCGAAGGAAACGCCCACGGCTCAGCCGTTCAGTGCGCCCCCTGAAACGCCAACTCAAAACCAGACCGCAGAAGCCGTAATCGACCCCGTACCGCGCCTTACTCCCGTGTCGCCTGAGCCGATAGGCAGACTAAAGCCCATGCTAGATCGACAGAGCCTAACCCAGCAAATCCTGAACCTTGACCAGCAGGCCGAGAAAAAACTTGGCGACAGCCGAACACGACACTTGACTAACGTGGGGGCGCCCAGCACGGACGAAGCCGCTTATCTCGCCATGTGGCGGCGCAAGTGCGAGCGCATGGGTGGCAACAACTACCCTCCAGGCGGGCTGCAAGGCGAGCTAACCATGCGGGTCGTCATACACCATAGTGGAAAACTGCTCGACGTCGCCTTGCTCCGCTCATCAGGCCACCCGATACTGGACGAAGCGGCCTTAGAAACCGTACGTCAGGCTGCGCCGTATCAGCCCTTCAACGTAGCCATGCGCAAGCGTTATGATCGACTTTCATTTACGCGCACCTGGCAATTCAGTCGCCGTGGCGCGTCTATCAATTAGCGTGATACCAATTTTCGGAACATCATGAACCTGACGAATCACTTTCTGCTGGCCCTTCCGACCCTTCACCAAGACTATTTCGCGGCCACGCTGACCTATATTTGCGAACACAGTGACGATGGGGCCATGGGCTTTGTGGTAAACCGACCGTCGGATGTGTCGGTGTTGGAACTTCTGAACGAATTGAATCTGAATCCAAGCCGACACTGGGTGGATCATCCGGTAATCGCGGGAGGCCCGGTATCCACAGACCGCGGGTTTATGCTTTTTGCCGGCGAAGACACATACGACTCATCACTCGCGGTAACCGACGGTGTGCATCTCACGAGCGCGCTGGAGTCTCTGCGTGCCGTGGCCAATGACGAGGGTCCCGAGCGTTTCATGATCGCTCTCGGCTACGCGGGGTGGCAAGGCGGACAACTGGAAAGTGAAATTGCCCGCAACGTCTGGCTCACCGTAGAAGCCGATCCAACGGTGTTATTCGACCAACCCTTTGATCAACGGCTCGACGCCGCCGCTGGCCTGCTGGGCATTGACCTCAGCTTGGTTTCCCCTGAAGCAGGCCACAGCTAATGGCAGACGGCTACGTGCTTGGCATCGACTTCGGTCTGAAACATATCGGCGTTGCCGTCGGACAAACCGTGACCCAAACCGCGAACGGCTTGGTGACGATTCGGGCCAAAAACGGTAATCCCGACTGGTCGGAATTCGAACAATTGCTCACACAGTATCGACCTCTTGCCGTGATCGTGGGACTGCCGCTCAACATGGATGGCACGAGTTCCGAGATGTCAGACCGCGCCACGGCGTTTGCCCAGGCATTGGCAAAGCGCT
>JAACDS010000292.1 GCA_009936895.1 Pseudomonadota bacterium | reverse complement strand
CGTATCGCTCACGCCATATTGCTTTGCAAGTCTTGGCCATTTGGACAGGCTGGATTTTGTGGCCTCAATAATTTCGGCGGCGCGGTCAGATACCGGCTTGAGGACATCGAACAGTTCGAGCGAGCCTGCTTGCACTTCAGTCCGGACGAGGCTGCCTACGATGACTCAGTTCGATTCCGTGATTCACAATCGAACTCGTGTCCGCATTCCGACAATTTGGCCTTGAGGAAGCGAATTTGACGACTTGACCTGATCAGGATTGGCAACCGTCTTCGCTCACAGCAAAGTCATGTCTTTGATTAAACGAGACCGGATGGCACGCCGCTTGACTTGATCATCAGAATCGTCTGACCACGCATGGGAAGAACTACCCCAAGACCAATCTGTACCAGTAATACCTAGCAATCGAACCTCTCCTGCCACTCCGGAAATTGTTCGATCAAACGCTTTCCCGCCAACACTGAAAGAGATTCGATGAGTTCCTGCTTTTACTCGCAGCCGGATCATTGAATTTGGAACAGTTTCCATCGCAGTCCCGCCATCTACCGAAATGTCCAGCGGATGGTGTCCATCACCCCAATAGCGAACTACGTATACCGTAAGTGCCTCCGGGTTAGAGGGGAACTGCTTTGCTTCCTCATCCCTCTTAAGACTGGGCGCATTCTCTTTGGTGCAGTAGGCATTTCTGCCACGGTCCGTGTGGCAATAGGGCTTTTCGGCAAGTTGATCTACTGGGGTAGCACAACCCGCCAAGATAAATATGCTTGTTCATATCGCGAGACCTTTGAGGGGCAACATTCTCATAGCCAATCCTTCCAAAAAAGTGACGAAAAAATGGGAAAGCTGAGGCGTTTGCCCCAGCTTTGTCTCACTTCCAAAGAAAACGTGCAGTCGCTGTCTTGCCGGCGGCATTCACCTGGGCGACGATCTTCGTGCCTGCTGTGACTTTGAAGCTGCCCTTGGCTTGAAGCTTATCCCCCGATGGTTTCAACTCGACCTCTTGCTTGTCGGTACCGGCGAGCAAGGTAATCTTGGCCGTCGCCTTGCTGACGTCGACTGGTTTTCCGTGATCGCGCACGTACAACTGAAGTACATCGGGTTTAGCCACCAATTCGTAATCCACATCCTTGATCTCGGTGACCAAGCCCCCGTGCAAGGGTTTGTCTTCATGGCCATGGTCGTGCTTGTCGGCCGCGAACACGGCCCCCGACAACATCAGAGTCAAAGCAAGGGCAGTAGAGATCAGTTTCATAAAATTTCCTTTCAAAGTACGGGTTAAAAACTCAATGCTTGTATGGCAGGGATCACGTTTGGTGCGACGTGGTCGCATGTTGCGGATGCACTGGCTCAGCAGTGACATCCTCTTCTTGCTCGTCTGGTCGATGGGCCAGACGATAAAGAATGGGGAGTACGAGTAGCGTCAGCAGCGTCGAAGACAAGATGCCGCCGATCACCACAGTGGCCAGGGGCCGCTGAACTTCTGCGCCGGTTCCAGTGGCAATCGCCATCGGGATGAAACCCAAAGACGCCACCAAGGCCGTCATCAGCACGGGACGCAAACGGGTCAGCGCGCCGTCCCGAATCGCTGTGTCCAGAGGCATTCCCTCCTCTCGCAGGGTGCGGATGTAGGAAATCATCACAAGGCCATTGAGCACGGCGACGCCTGATAGTGCGATGAAGCCGACGGCCGCCGAGATCGACATGGGAATGTCGCGCAGCCAAAGCGCCAGGATTCCACCCGTCAACGCGAACGGAATGCCGGTAAAAACCAGCAAACCATCCTTGGCGTTACCGAACATCGCAAAGAGCAACACGAAGACCAGGAGCAGAGAGACTGGAACCACGATCTGCAGACGTTGTGTCGCTGACTGCAGGTTCTCAAAGGTGCCGCCCCAGCTCGTCCAATACCCAGGAGGGATCTTGACCTGTGCCAGTGCAGCTTCTGCGTCCGCGACGAACGAGCCCATATCTCGGCCACGGACGTTGGCACTTACAACGATGCGGCGTTTGCCATTTTCCCTGCTGACCTGATTCGGGCCGGGTGCCAGCTCGAAGCTTGCCACTTCGGCCAGTTGAATGAAGTGGGTTCGGCCTTCAGCACCGCCCGTACCCGTTGCGCGCGGCAAGGCAATAGGCAAGCGCTTCATGCCTTCCAGGTCGTTGCGTAGGGATTCGGGCAACCGAACCAGGATGTCGAATCGACGGTCGCCTTCAAACAGCGTCCCGGCCTCACGCCCTCCGATGGCCGTAGCCACGGTGTCTTGGATGTCACCCACGTTCAGACCATAGCGGGCGGCCTTCTGACGATCAATGTTCACTGTCAGCATCGGCAGTCCAGTGGTCTGCTCCACCTTGACCTCGGACGCACCCTGGATCTTCTGCAGCATTGACGATACTTCTTCAGCCGTCTTATTCAAGACGGCCATGTCGTCGCCAAAGATCTTCACCGCAACGTCACTACGGACGCCTGAGATGAGTTCGTTGAACCGCAATTGGATCGGCTGAGAGAACTCGTAGTTGTTGCCTGGGATCTTGCCCACGACCTCTTGCACCGCAGCAAGCAACTCATCACGTGACTTGCGTGGCTCAGGCCACTGCGACTGCGGCTTGAGCATGATGTATCCGTCGGAGATGTTCGGCGGCATTGGGTCAGAGGCGATCTCGGCCGTTCCCGTTCGCGCAAAAATGCGTTCGATCTCAGGGAACTTTGCTTTGAGCGTCGCTTCCAGCTGCTGTTGCATTGCTACCGACTGAGTCAGACTGGTACCAGGGATGCGCAGAGCTTGGATGGCGAAATCGCCTTCGTTCAAGCTGGGTATAAACTCACTGCCCATGCGGGTCGCGATCAAGCCACACAGCACCACCGCCACCGCGGCGGCGGTCAACACGACAGCCTTGGCCGCCATGACACGGTCCAACAATGGGGCGTACCAGCGCTTGGCTTGCATCATCAGCCAGTTTTCCTTCTCGCTGACGCGGTTGCCGATGAACAGTGCGACTGCAGCCGGGATGAAAGTCACTGACAAAATCATTGCCCCAACCAGCGCAGCAACCACGGTGAACGCCATGGGATGGAACATCTTTCCTTCAACGCCGGTCAGGGCGAAGATGGGCAGGTACACCACCATGATGATGAGCTGACCAAACAAGAGAGGGCGGCGCGATTCCTTGGAGGCAAGAAATACCTCGTGAAAACGCTCCGAGCGCGTCAAAGGCCTGCCGTACTGAGCTTGTGCATGGGCGAGACGTCGCACCCAGTTCTCGACGATCACAACCGCCCCGTCGATGATGATGCCGAAGTCCAGTGCCCCCAGACTCATCAAATTGGCGCTTACCTTGTAGGTCACCATCCCCGTAAAGGTGAACAGCATCGACAAGGGGATCACGGTCGCCGTAATGATGGCCGCGCGAATGTTGCCCAGGAACAGGAATAGGATCACGATCACCAGGATCGCGCCTTCCAACAAGTTCTTCTTCACCGTGCTGATGGCTTTGTCCACCAAGACAGTACGGTCGTAAACGGTCACCGCATGAACGCCTTCAGGCAGGCTGCGGTTGATTTCAACCATTTTTTTGTCGACTGCTTGAGAGACCGTTCGACTGTTCTGGCCGATGAGCATGAAGACCGTGCCCAGCACCACTTCGCGCCCGTTGTCTGTGGCGGCACCCGTGCGCAGTTCACGTCCCAGGCCAACCTCGGCTACGTCACGCACTCGGATGGGAACACCACCGGCGCTGCTGAGAATCACATTGCTGATGTCGTCCAGCGTCTTGACCTGCCCTGGGGCCCGGATCAAATATTGCTCGCCACGCTTTTCGATATAACCCGCACCCACGTTGGCGTTGTTGCGCTCCAATGCCGTCACGATGTCCTGCAAGGTGACGCCCAGCGAGGCAAGTCGCTCGGGTATCGGCGAGATCTGATATTCCTTGGCAAAGCCTCCAATCGAGTTGATTTCTGTGACGCCAGGCACGTTACGCAACTGCGGCTTGATGATCCAGTCCTGAATCTCGCGCAGATCGGTGGCCGTATAGGGTTGGCCATCAGGCTTCTTCGCACCATCCTTGGCTTCGACCGTCCACAGATAGATTTCGCCCAAGCCGGTCGAAATCGGACCCATGGCCGGGGTAATTCCGGAGGGCAACTTGTCGCGCGCCTCCTGTATGCGTTCGTTGACCAATTGGCGTGCGAAGTAGATGTCTGTGCCGTCCTTGAAGATCACAGTCACTTGTGACAGTCCATAGCGGGACAGGGAACGGGTTTTCTCCAGGTTGGGAAGGCCCGCCATCACGGTCTCAATCGGGTAAGTCACCCGTTGCTCGGTCTCCAGCGGCGAGTACCCCGGCGCTTGGGTGTTGATTTGTACCTGGACGTTGGTGATGTCCGGCACGGCATCGATGGGGAGCTTCTGGTAGTTGAATACGCCGACGGCCGCCATACCGATGACTGCCAGCAACACCAACCATCGATGTTCGATGGCTGCTAGAATAAGTTTTTCAAACATGTGCGTGGCTCCGGTATCAATGGGTGTGTTCGGCAGAGGCTTTGCCGAGCTCAGACTTCACGACAAAGCTGCCTGCCGCTGCATAGGGAGCCCCCGGCTTGAGTCCTTGCACCACCTCGACCCGCTTGCCATCACTGCGGCCCAACTGCACGGGCTGGGCAATGAAGCCTCCGTTCACTTTCAGGAACACCACGGGCTTGTCGCCCAAGGTCTGAATGGCGTCACTGGCCACAGTCACGGGTACTTCCGCCTCCGATGCAGTCACCTCCACACTGACAAACAGACCAGGACGCCAAGCGCCCTTGGGGTTAGCCAAGACCACGCGGGCCTTGGCCATGCGAGTCTGCTCACCGATCAATGAACCCACAAAAGTAATGGTTCCGGTCGCGCTGGCATCGAAGGCCGTCGCTTTGATGGTGACCTTTTCGCCAACCCTGACCAGTGGCAGATCTTTCGCGGGCACATTGATCTCGGCCCAGACCTGTCCCAGGTCAGATACTGTGAACACGGCGGCGTCTTCCTTGACTGCCTCACCGAGGCTGAGATGTTTTTCGATCACCAAGCCGTCGAATGGCGCGCGCAGCTCGAACCGATTCAGCCCCCCCAAAGACCCTGAGGCCAACCCCAAGGCGGACAGCTTTTGCTGGGCGTTGGCCACGGCGACCTCTGCTTCGTGTAAGGCTTGTTCGGCTTGCAGATAATCCTGCTCAGCAGAGACCTTCTGCTCCCAGAGCCTTTTCTCACGTTCATACGTGGTCTTGACCAAGGTCAATCGTTTTTGTGCCACCTGCAACTCGCTGCGCTGCTCTGATGCCGCCGGGCTGGCGATGACGGCCAGAACTTGACCCCGTCTGACCGCTTGCCCCAAGCTGGCCTGCACACTCTCGACCACACCGGCAATACGCGGAACAACGTGCGAAGTCCTGTCTTCATTCAGACGAATTTCGCCTGGCAGTTGCAAAGCAGACTTAATGCGCGCAGCACCTGCCGTGTCGATGCCAATGGATGCGGCCTTGATTTGTGCATCGCTAAGCTCGACCTTCCCTTCCTCCTGGTTCAGGACAAACATGAAGGGCTCGGTGGCAGTCTGGGCAACGATGCTGATCTCGAACGCGTGTGGCTCGGGCACCACCTCGCGGCTCACCAGGCTGTCCTTGTCAGGTGCAAAATTGAGGGTCTGCGTCTCTCCGGTCAAGCGCGTGATGGTGGCGCTGACTTTGGCTGCATTGTTTGGAAGCGGCTTATCTTTGCTGAACAGCCAGATCCGCAGGCGTGGTTCGCCTCCGTCCTCGGCCAGCAGCGCCTCTAAGCCGAAGTCCCCTTCCTTGAACAGCTTGCCACCATGCGGCCCCTTGCTCGGACCCTCGTGGTGCTCACCGTCTGCATGGCCTTTGTCGTGATCGTGCCCATCTCCATCTTTCTTGCCGTGGTGCTCACCGTCTGCATGGCCTT
>JAACDS010000291.1 GCA_009936895.1 Pseudomonadota bacterium | reverse complement strand
TAGCCACAGTGGCGAACGCTGAAGAAACCGCAGAGCGCACCGGCGCGGATGCCATGATCGAAGAAGTGGTTGTGACCGCACGACGCCGTGAGGAAGGCCTGCAAAGTGCCCCCATCGCGATTTCTGCATACACGGGTGATTCCTTGGATTATCGCGGTGTGACGCGGTTGGACCAGATTGCCAAGTTTGCGCCGGGGCTGACTCTGGAAAACAACCCAAGTTTTGGCGGGGCGTCGAATTCCGCTGCGATCTATTTGCGGGGCATCGGTCAAAAAGAATTTTTGCCTACGACAGAACCGGGTGTGGGCCTATACGTGGATGGCGTTTATGTTGCGCGCTCTGTAGGTGCGATTTTAGACATCGTTGATCTGGAACGAATCGAAGTATTGCGCGGCCCTCAGGGAACCTTGTTTGGCCGCAACACCATTGGCGGCGCGATTTCTGTCGTCACCCGTCAGCCGGAAATTGGCGGCGATGTGCAAGGTTCCATCGGGGCTAGCGTCGGCAACGACAGCTTGCTGCATTTGAATGCCAGCGTCGAAGGGACATTAAGCGATACGGCTGCTGCCCGTTTAAGTGTGGCCTCGTTCAATCAAGACGGTTACGTGCAGCGTGCAGACGGTATTGATTTGGGTGATGACGATACGCTTACTGCCCGGCTAGCGGTGAATTGGCAGCCCACCGATGCGCTATCGGGGCAGTTTAGTGTAGACATGACACGAGATCGTGAAAACGGTCCGGCTATGCAGCTGATTGGTATCGACTTTACCGATCTGAGCCAGTTGGCTGGCGTCGTAGCGGCGCCACCTCCGCCAATGGCCTTTATTCATAACGTCACGACGGCAGCACTGGGGCCGGGTCAGCCCTGCGCTGCAACCAATGCCGCCGGCCAGGGTGTTACGTCTAACCCCGGGTCTGCGAATTGCTATGACTCTCGTTACATCGGCGCTGACGGCCAGAACGATGGCACCGCGCCGGCATTTTCCGAAACGGACTTGTTGGGACTTTCCGCAACGTTTACATACGAGATGTCCGATTCACTGACGCTGAAGTCCATCACGGCGTCGCGCAGCCTAGAATCTGAGTTTGCCCGTGACGGCGATCACTCACCCCACCGCATTTCCCAGTTCCACGACGACCTAGAACAGGATCAGTTTTCTCAGGAACTACAGCTGTTGGGTTCCGCGGATAAGCTGGAATGGATTCTGGGTGCTTACTACTTCAATGAAGACGGCTTTAACGAGAATACGTTGGATTTCACGGTTTCCAACTTCCGTTCTGGGGGCTCTTTTGACAACGAAGCGTGGGCTGCATTTGCTCAAGCAACGTACGATCTGACCGACGCAGTGCACCTGACCTTGGGTGGACGCTATACCGACGAGCAAAAGTCGTTCACACCGGATCAGGTGATCTATCAGAACTACTATGAGGGCTTCAGCAACCTGGTGCCGGCAGATAACCCCCTGGCTGCCTTGGACGCTCCGTTCTTGCAGGCTGGCGGACGGATTCTGCCGCTGTTGGAAAAAGACACCGACATTTCAGAGTTCACGCCCATGGCAAACCTGGCTTTCGATCTGTCCGATGACATGATGGTGTACCTGAGTTATTCCGAAGGCTTTAAGTCTGGCGGTTTTACCCAGCGCGTATTCCCGCCGATTATTGCGCCCTTTACCGCGCCAGCGGGCACACCAGACATCGATTTGATTCCGACCTACGATCCTGAATTCGTTGAAGTGCTGGAACTGGGCTTCAAGGGTACGTTTATGGACGGCCGAGTTCGCGTGAATGGCGCCCTGTTCACCACGGATTACGAAGATCTGCAGGTGCAGGTATTCAATAGCGTTGCACCGGTAACTCAGAACATCGGTAAGGCGTCCATTGAAGGGCTGGAGCTGGAAGTAATGGCTTCTCCCGGTAATGGCTGGTTGGTCGAGGCTAGCCTGTCCTTGTTGGACGCTAACTATGATGAGATCGACACCGGCAACACGCTAATTGCTCGGGATAACGACTTCGAGCGCGTGCCCGAAACCGCAGCCAGCTTGGGGTTGTCTCGTGAGTTGACGCTGGGTGACAACGGCACGTTGATTCTGCGCGGTGATTGGAGCTATCGATCCAAGACGTTCAATGACGCTTACAACACGGCCTTGCTTGAAACCGATTCGACGGATCTGATCGATGCAAGCGTGCGTTGGTTGAGTGCCGACGAGGCGTGGACCGTGACCCTGAGTGGAGCCAACCTGACCGACGAAGAGTATTTGGTGACGGGCGTTTATGGCACCGCGTTCCAGTCCTTTGAAGGTTTGTTTGATCGAGGTCGCGAGCTGCGTCTGGAAGTGCGTCGGGACTTCTAACCCGCGCACGGTTTCCTGTGCATGAGCGCGC
>JAACDS010000290.1 GCA_009936895.1 Pseudomonadota bacterium | reverse complement strand
TTATCGAGAACTGATCGTTTCTGTGAAAGGCACCAGCGTCTTCAGTCAACTGAAGTTCGAAGCCGGGGTTCACCGTGTGCAACGCGTACCGGCAACGGAATCACAAGGTCGGGTTCACACGTCCACAGCAACGGTGGCTGTGATGCCAGAAGCCGATGCCGTTGAAGTGCAATTAGACCCTAAAGATCTCGAGATCAGTACCGCCCGATCTGGCGGAGCCGGCGGACAGAATGTCAACAAAGTGGAAACTGCCGTGGATCTCTTGCATAAGCCCACAGGCATTCGCGTGTTCTGTACACAGCAGCGCTCTCAGTTACAGAACAGAGAGCGTGCCTTGGAAATTCTTCGCGCCAAGTTGCTCGAACGGGAGCTGGCGGCGGCGGCTGAACGCGAAAGTAGTGATCGTCGATCCCAGGTGGGCAGTGGCGATCGCTCTGAAAAAATTCGCACTTACAACTACAAAGACAACCGAACAACCGATCACCGACTAGGGCGTAATTTCTCGCTTGAACCAGTCCTTCAAGGGCAACTTGAGGATCTCATCGGAGCCTGCATCGCCGAAGAGCAACGCCAAAAACTGGAAGCACTTAGCGAAGAAACAGACGACTGAGCCAATTAGGCCCCGATGACGTATTTGGCCCACTCGCCGTGATGTCCGGCATGAATTTGGCGTGTCGCTTCAAAACTCAGGCTGCTCAAGGGACGACGGGGCACTCGCTTCAAGGGCATCTCGGCTTCCTTCGGCGTGCGATTTCCCTTGCGGACGTTGCAACTGAGACATGCCGTTGTGATGTTGTCCCAATCGTCGAGGCCCCCTCGACTTCGTGGAATCACATGGTCGATCGACAGCGGCTCGCCTGAACAGCCGCAGTACTGGCAACTGTGGTTATCGCGATAAAACACATTGCGACGGGTGAGCGGCACCTGTCGGAAAGGCACACGGACGAATTGGCGTAAGCGAATCACCGTTGGGAGATGCGTACCCCTTCGAATTTCGCGACTTTCATCCTGTTCGAGACTTTCCGCTTTTCCCTTCAGCATCATCACCATGGCTCTCCGCCAAGTCGTGATGTTGAGCGGCTCGTAGGACGCATTGAGAACGAGAACCTGGCCCATGCCAGCTCCCTGAATAAACGTCATGCTATTGGTCACACCACGTTTGTCTCGGTAGCCCCGAGCACAGTTGTCATGTCGGATCAAAATCCACGCCAGCGCGCCTGGGTGGAGGTATCACCGGCAGCGATTAAGGCCAATGCGGGCGCGTTATGCCAGCACTTGACCCCGGGTACTGAGCTCATGGCCGTGGTGAAGGCCGACGGCTACGGCCATGGGGCTGTCACCGTGGCCACCGCGGCCCTCGATGGTGGAGCTGCCAGTCTTGGCGTGGCCACGCTGCAGGAAGGATTAGAGCTCAGACGTGCAGGTCTCAAAGCCCCAATCCTTCTCCTCAGCAATCTCTGCGACCCCGAAGACTTGCGGACCTGCCTGGAGTGGCAGCTCATGCCAACCCTCAGCAGCCTTGCTGACGCCAAGCTTTGCCATGCCCGGGCAGAAGACAGCGGTCGACGCTTCAAGGTTCAGCTCAAAATTGACACGGGCATGAGCAGGCTTGGGTGCGCACTCGACGATGGTGCAGAAACCACTCAAGCCATCCAACACCTCAAAAATTTAGAGCTGAAGGGGATTTACAGCCATCTGGCCTGCGCAGATGATCGCAGTACCACCGTGACGCAACAGCAGCGTCAACGCTTCCAGTCGGTGATCGAGACCCTCCCCCAACAGGGCAATGGGCTGTGCCGTCATCTCGCCAACTCGGCCGGAACCTTGTTGGAACCGAACTTGCATTACGACCTAGTCAGGGTGGGACTGGCCCTGTACGGCCATGCACCCGCCGACCATTTGAGCGATGTGGTGCCGTTGCGATCCGCCCTAGCGGTCCGCGCCAAGGTGACGCTGATCCGCAAGATCAAAGCCGGCACTGGCGTGAGCTATGGCCATCAGTACATCAGCCCCAATGCCAGACGCCTTGCTGTCGTCGCCATCGGCTATGCCGACGGTGTTTTGCGAGCCCTCAGTGGGCAGATACACGTGCTCCATCGCGACAAACGGCTCCCCCAAGTGGGCGCGATCACCATGGATCAGCTGTTGATCGATGCAACCGACGCAACCGACCTTCATCCCGGCAGCATCGTGACCCTTTTGGGACGAGATCAAAACGTTGAAATCTCCCCGCAGAACTGGAGTGACCGCTGCCAGTCGATCCCTTGGGAAATTCTCTGCGGGTTCAAACATCGGCTGCCCCGCGTTGAGGTCTGACCAATTGC
>JAACDS010000289.1 GCA_009936895.1 Pseudomonadota bacterium | reverse complement strand
TCACACCAAGGAAGCGAGACGAAAGGAGAGTTGAGCAAAGGCGACAGTGTGGCCTGATCGGCGGGTTGTTTGATCCAGTTCAGTAGGATTTTCGCGTGCCGCCAGACGGGCTGTCCGACCAGACTCTTGCCGCCGGATAAATCAAAGATTGGGTCTCGACTGTCACGATTGGGGCTCAATGTTGCCGCAAACTGGCGCAGCACGCGGTCGTAATGGGTGCTGAGATCGGGAACGACTACCCCAATCTGTGCCTCTGGGTGTGCCTGATGCACTTCTGCGCACCATTGCGCTGCAGCCATCAGCTCCTCGCCAAAGGTCTCGTATCCTAGGGGTTGCAGCTGGCTTGCCGCCACCGTGTTGCGCATGGCTGAGGCATCAAGCCCGAGGTCGTCCTGAAAACTTGGGAACCACGTATCTTGCTGAAGCAAGCTCACCGAGCCGTCTTGTGTTTGATTGAGTAGCGAAAAGAAATCACGCTCTGCTGGCGACAGATGGTCTACGTCTAGAAGTACAATCGGTTGGCTAAGGTTTTGTGCGATTTGATCCACATGGGCGGTGAGCTGCAGCGGCAAGTCTTCGGCGACGAGTAAATCGCTAGCCGGTGGCGGCGCTGCAGAGCGACACCAGTCACTGAAGTAAGTGCTGCGCGCGTTTTGCATTAACGGGTGATCCAAGGCGATGCCGTAGCGCCGTGTTAACAGCCACGCCTGAATAACGGCCTGACACTGATGCCTAAACCCCTGGGGCGCTGTCTGCTGAAATCGTAAGTTGATCCGGTGCGGGGAAAGTATTTGCGTTGCGATCGCACCTGAGTATCGAAGCGCGTCATGTTGTGAACGCCAAAAGCTGGCCAAGCTTTGGCACTGCAAACTTGGCCAGGCTTGAGCTCCTTTGGCGATCTGGGCTTTATCGAACGCTGCGGTGTATTCTCGAGCGAGGCGTTCATTGGGCGTGATAACAATGGAGCGTGCGATGTTGTCCAAGTGCTGGGGCGAGATGTGCGCAAAGGCGTCGTGCATGGGTCCAGTCTACCCAAGGACCCAATAAGGCGACAATCTTTTGTCGGTGATGGTATCCACCACCTCTAACTCCGGTTAAAATCATAGCGATCAAGGCCCAGCACGGCATTCACCCAGCTAAACGGATACAGACAGTTATGTGGCACCTTATCGAAGACTTTTTTGACCAGAACTTAGTGATGAAGGCCTTCCTAGGCTTGGGTTGGCTGTCCATTTTGATCATGTTCTGCAGTCTTGTTCAGCAAGTTATGGTCTAGGGGCCATGGTCAGTTCTCTCGCAGCACCCCGCAATAGCCATCAGAAAGAGGCACTCGTGTAATGTGGCTTTCAACGCTTACGTCTGATCAGCGAGAGGCTATGCTGCGCTTGGCGCACAACGTGATCGTGTCGGATGGTCTGTTAGATCCTAATGAAGAAGGAATGCTCGAAGCATTCCGTCGAGAAATGGGCGTGGCCAGCGATTTCGAAGTCGAGTACCTCGATTTAGAGGGAGTCGAGCAAGTCTTTCCGGATCGTAGAGGTCGGCTTATTGTGTTAATTAACCTGTGTAAGCTGAGCTACGCCGACGGCGCCTTCGAGATCGAAGAAGAGTGTTTGATCAACGAAATACGTAAGGCATTCGATGTCAGCGAGGTTCACTTCAACATGCTTCAGCACTGGACGAAACGTCTGCTGGATCTGGAAGCCGAGGGTGCCGCTCTGTTGGATTTGGCTTAAGCGCAGCTTAATCAGATTCAACGTAATTTTTCACCAGATCATTTCAAAATGGCGACGTTGAGGAATCATTTTGGACTTTGAAAACGATCGAGAGCAGCAGCTGCGTTGGCTCGAAACCTTACGAACAGAGCATCGGGATTTGGATGTTGCGATCAATCATCTGATGACCAGTCGTCACCACGATAACATGCGCGTACAACGCCTCAAGCGGCGTAAACTCAAACTGAAGGACGCGATTCACAAGCTGGAGAGCGAGCTGATTCCCGATCTGGATGCATAATATGACCCAGCAGTCACCGTCAAGCAGGCAAGAAGGCAACGGCAACAGGCCCTTGACCGTGGGCATCTCGTCAACGGCCTTGTTCGACTTAAGCGTTTCAAACGAAATCTACCAGCAAGAAGGCTTGGAGGCATATCGGCGCTATCAAATTTCCAAAGAAGACACACCCTTGGAGCCCGGAGACGGTTTTTATCTCGTCGAAAAACTCCTAAATATCAATAAGATCTTTAACGAGCCTCGGGTCGAAATTTTGCTGCTTTCCCGCAATTCCGCCGACACCGGTTTGCGGGTGTTTAATTCCATTAAGGCCCACGATTTGGACATTACCCGGGCTGCATTCTGCGGCGGTGAGTCCCCTTATCGCTATATCCAAGCCTTTCACTGTGACTTATTTCTCTCGACCTTTGCCGACGATGTGAAACAGGCGTTGGCTCAGAATATTGCTGCCGCAACGTTATTGGGTAGGACGCGACCGCCGAAGGAATCCGATGACGGCGTGCTGAAACTGGCCTTTGACGGCGACTCTGTATTGTTTTCCGACGAGGCCGAGCGGGTCTATCAACAACAAGGCTTGGAAGCGTTCAGTGAATCCGAACTGGATCAGGCGAATCAATCATTGGCCGGTGGTCCGTTTAAAGCCTTTCTGGCCGCCATGCACCGCTTACAGCAAGAGTTTCCAGACGGCGAAAGCCCCATTCGTACGGCCTTGGTGACGGCGCGGGGCGCGCCGGCTCATGAACGAGCGATTCGCACGCTGCGGGACTGGGATATTCGGCTGGACGAGTCGTTGTTTCTTGGTGGCATGGACAAGACCGAGTTTTTGCGGGCCTTTGAAGCGGACATCTTTTTTGATGATCAAGCCACCCACTGCGATCGTGCAGCGCCGCATATCCCGTCTGGTCATGTGCCTCACGGCGTGGCCAACGCCACATAAATAGAATAAAAAATATTTTTTTATTCTATTTATGTAAACTGGCTGGCACATTATCTGGCGTCAGGGCGGCAATTATGAAACTTCAACAACTGCGCTACATTGTCGAGGTGGCGAATCACGACCTAAACGTTTCCGCCACAGCACAAGCTCTGTTCACTTCCCAGCCCGGTGTCAGCAAGCAAATTCGGTTGCTTGAGGATGAGTTGGGTGTGGAAATCTTCGTGCGCAGTGGCAAGCACCTGACTCAGGTGACTCAGGTAGGCCAGCAGATCATCGATATGGCGACTCAGGTGCTCAGGCAAACCAGCGTCATCAAGCAGATTGCCGATGAATGTTCCAACGAAGCATCGGGTGAACTGACCATCGCCACTACGCACACACAAGCACGGTACGCCTTGCCTTCCATCATTCAGGCGTTTCGCAACACGTACCCTGAGGTTGCCTTGCATATGAAGCAGGGGACACCAGGGCAGATCGCTGAGCTCGCGGCTTCTGGGGCCGCTGACTTTGCCATCGCGACAGAAGGTATGGAACTGTTTAAGGACTTAGTGATGATGCCTTGTTACGAATGGAACCGGTCTGTCGTGGTCCCGAAGGATCATCCCCTGGCCAACAAAGCCGGTATGCCCAATGCCCTGACGTTACAGGATATTGCTGATTATCCGATCGTTACCTATGTCTTTGGCTTTACCGGTCGCTCCCGGCTCGACGATGCCTTTCAAGCGGTTTCGCTGACGCCAAATGTCGTGTTTACCGCAACTGATACCGATGTCATCAAAACCTATGTCAGACTGGGTTTTGGGGTTGGAATCATTGCATCAATGGCCTACGACGAGAGTCAGGATGGCGATCTGGTGCGCATCGATGCGAGCCATTTGTTTGCTTCTAGCGTTACGCATATCGGCTTTCGGCGAGGCACCTTTCTGCGTCGCTACATGCTGGACCTTATTGAATCCTTTGCGCCGCATCTAGACACACGGACGGTGGGCCAGGCGCAAGAATGTTCGACGGCTGCCGAGCGAGAGGTCTTATTCAAGGGTATTGAGCTACCGGTCCGGTAGCTCAACAGATCATCGGCGTTTCGTTAGACCTGGGTGATGGGGATTATGTTCTGTCCGTGCAGGCCGCATTCTTTCTGGGTTGCTTCCTCCCACCACCAGCGCCCGGCACGCTCGTGTTCAAACGGGCTGACCGCGCGGGTGCAGGGCTGGCATCCCACGGACACGAAGCCGCGGTCGTGTAGCGGATTGTAGGCGACTCGATTTTCCCGAATGTATTGCCAGATATCTGCCGAAGTCCATTGTGCCAAGGGATTGAACTTGGTGAGTTTATTCTCTCCGGTAGAAAAGGCCCCATCATGCTGACGCAGTGGGACATCGCTTCGAGTCACGCTTTGATCTTGTCGTTGCCCGGTGATCCACGCGTCCAATGTCGCCAGCTTTTTACGTAGAGGCTGAACCTTTCTGACGCTGCAGCATTCTTGATGTCCGTCTTCATAAAAACTGAACAGGCCCTTCGCCTTCACCAAATTCTGCACACCCTCGGGGTCTGGGTTTAACAACTCGATGGGTTGATCGTACTGCTTTCTGACGGTTTCGAAGAATTCGTAGGTCTCGCTGTGCAGCCGACCGGTGTCCAGTGAAAACACGTCGACGGCCAGACCAAGTTTTCGGATCAGATCAAGCAGTACGATGTCTTCGGCACCGCTGAATGACAGGGCAATGCTGCCCGGTTCGAATTCTTTGAGCGCCTCGCGCAGCAGATTCTGTGTCGTGCGCACTCGATCAGACCGTGTGTCTTCGTGCCCAGTCGGATTTTTTTGAGGGGAATTAGCATTCATAACAGTGCAGAGCCTCCCGGCAGGTAATCAAGAAACCGTGGCCATCAAGCCAATGGCGCGCAGATTAACAGGCGGAAAATCGTTAAAAAAAGAATCTGTTGCTATATGCTTACGCCAAATTTTTTTAGGGGACTGCGGTGGATATTCTGTGTCTGGATCTGGAGGGCGTGCTGGTTCCCGAGGTATGGCAGGCGGTAGCGAACGAGACCCAAATACCCGAGTTACTGAAAACCACCCGCGACATTCCCAACTATGACGATCTGATGAACTATCGGCTGGGGATCATTGATCAACACGACATAACCCTGAGCCAAATTCAGGCGGAAATTGCCAAGCTAGCGCCGCTACCCGGCGCGGCGGATTTCCTTCGCTGGGCCCGCCAGCATTTTCAGGTGGCGATCATTTCTGACACCTTTTACGAATTTGCTGCGCCCCTGATGGCCCAACTGGATGAACCGTTCTTGCTATGTCACAAGTTAGAGATCAGCAACGATCGCATTACCGGATACCGGCTGCGTCAGGCCGATCCAAAACGCTGCTCGGTGAAGGCGTTCAAGTCCCTAGAGCTGAACATCATTGCGGCCGGAGATTCCTTTAATGACGTGTCAATGCTGGAAGAGGCAGACGCGGGCATTTTTTTTCAGGCGCCGGACAATGTGCGTGAGCAGTTCCCGCAATATCCGTTAGCAAACAACTACGGCGAGCTGCAATCGCTCATTCTCGCGGCTCAAGCTCGGTTCTAGACTCCGCAGGGGGCGCGCAGCAAAGCCAATTTCGGTAGCATGGGGCTATCGGCAAGATTTAACAGTTGGAGAGCAGTTCATGAGCCAAGGTCAGAAATTTCGTGCAGCAATCAGTGCCGCGGCGCCAACGCCGCTACAGATACCCGGCACCATTAATGCCTACACAGCCTTAATGGCAGAGCGGGTAGGGCACCAGGCTATCTATTTGTCGGGTGGCGGTGTGGCAAACGCGTCCTACGGGCTGCCGGACCTGGGTATGACGTCGTTGAACGACGTCTTGGAAGACGTCAGACGGATTACCGGTGCAACAGACTTGCCCTTGTTGGTCGATATTGATACCGGCTGGGGTGGCGCATTCAACATCGCAAAAACCGTACGGGACATGACCGCGGCAGGCGCTGCGGCGGTGCATATTGAGGATCAGGTTTCCCAGAAGCGCTGCGGTCACCGGCCGAACAAAGCTATTGTGTCTGTGCAGGAAATGGTGGATCGCATCAAGGCGGCAGTGGACGCGAAAACCGATAACGATTTTGTTGTGATGGCGCGAACGGATGCTCTGTCAGTGGACGGTATGAATGCAGTAATCGATCGCGCCGGGGCGTTTGCTGAAGCCGGCGCGGACTCCCCTTTTGCCGAGGCCATGACCGAAATTGACATGTACCGCCCCATCATTGAGGCCGCCGGCGTGCCGGTTCTGGCCAATCTGACCGAATTTGGGCAAACACCGCTCTATCATGTGGACGAATTGGCGGAAGTCGGTATCGCTATGGCGCTGTACCCCTTGTCCGCCTTCCGCGCCATGAATAAGGCCGCCTTGACGGTGTATCAAGCGCTGAAGGATGAAGGCAGTCAAACCAGTGTGGTCGATACCATGCAAACGCGCATGGAACTCTATGACTTCTTGGGCTATCACGCCTACGAAGAAAAATTGGACGAGTTGTTCGCCGGTCAAGGCAACGGCTAAGCAACGTTCGCAAACGATAAAAGCTGCGGCAAAGGAGAGAAACATGGCTGAAAAGAAACTAGGTGGAGCGGGCCTGCGGGGCCAGAGTGCAGGCAGTACAGAGCTTTGTACCGTAGGCAAGAGCGGTACGGGATTGACCTATCGGGGCTACGACATCACGGATTTGGCTGACAATGCCACCTTTGAAGAGGTGGCCTATCTGATTTTTTACGGTGAGTTGCCTGATGCAAGTCAGCTCGATGACTACCACAAGGTGCTTAAGGCCAATCGCAAGCTGCCTGCGACCCTACTGGAGGTACTGGAGCGCATCCCCGCTGACACGCACCCCATGGATGTGATGCGAACGGGCTGCTCTATGCTGGGCAATTTAGAGCCGGAAGGAGACTTCTCGAACCAACAGAATGTGGCCAACCGATTACTTGGCGCGTTGCCGGGCATCATCAACTACTGGTTCCGGTTCAGCCATGAAGGTGTGCGCATTGATACCGATACCGACGCGGATTCACTGGCTGGTCACTTTCTGGAAACGTTGACGGGTAAGAAGCCAAGCGCCTTACATCAGCGCGTGATGGATGTTTCCCTGATTCTCTACGCAGAACACGAGTTCAATGCGTCAACGTTTACCGCCAGAGTATGTGCTTCTACGTTGTCTGACATGCATTCCTGCGTGACCGGAGCCATTGGTTCCCTGCGTGGTCCTCTGCATGGCGGGGCGAATGAAGCGGCGATGGAACTGATTGAGAAGTTTTCAACCGCCGATCAAGCGAGTAGTGGGTTACTGGGCATGCTGGAGCGTAAGGAAAAGATCATGGGCTTCGGTCACGCGATCTATAGCACCTCGGATCCGCGTAATGTCATCATCAAGCAGTGGGCAGAAAAGCTGGCGAAGGAGGTGGGCGACACCGTGTTGTATCCAGTGTCTTGCGCCATCGAAAAGGTTATGTGGGATGAAAAAGCATTGTTTGCAAACGCAGACTTTTTTCATGCATCGGCCTACAACTTCATGGGTATTCCCACGAAATTGTTCACGCCAATTTTCGTTTGTTCGCGGGTGTCGGGCTGGAGTGCCCACGTCATCGAGCAGCGTGAAAACAACCGCATTATCCGTCCAAGCGCAGACTATGTCGGCCCAGAGCCTCGGGTCGTCACGCCTCTAGCGGATCGCTAGAAGCCCTAGCCGCCTGTCGTCATCGGCAGGCGGTCGCGTCTCGCGTTCCCTGTTACCGGATTCGATTACAGGGTCTCGCCTGGGATTCTCACCCAGCCTTCCATGAGCACACGTGCGCTGCGGCTCATGCTGGCTTTGGTCACCTGCCACTCGCCATCAACGAGGGCCGCTTCGGCGCCCACTTTCAGGGTTCCCGACGGGTGACCGAAAACCACTTGGTCGCGTTCGCCACCACCAGCCGCCGTGTTGACCAGCGTGCCGGGGATGGCCGCTGCTGTGCCAATGGCCACCGCGGCAGTGCCCATCATGGCGTGGTGCAGTTTTCCCATGGAGAGTGCGCGAACGACTAGGTCTATGTTCTGATCCTCAACGGCTATGCCGCTGGATGCTGTGTAGTTGGCCGCAGGCGCAACGAAGGCGACTTTTGGGGTGTGCTGTCGGCTCTCGGCTTCGGCGAGTTCTGATATGAGTCCCATCTTGATGGCACCGTGGGCGCGTATGGTTTCAAAGCGCTTAAGCGTTTCGCTGGAGCCGTTGATGTCGTCTTGCAGCTCACAGCCCGTGAACCCCAGCTCTGCGGCATTCAAGAAGATCGTGGGGATGCCCGCATTAATCAAGGTGGCATTCAACCGGCCCACGCCGGGTACCTCAAGGGAGTCGACCAAGTGACCGGTAGGGAACATGGCGCTGCCTTCGTCGTCGGCGGGGTCGATAAAGTCCACGGCGATTTCAGCCGCGGGAAAGGTGACACCGTCCAGCTCAAAATCACCGGTTTCCTGAACCTGCCCCTGGGTGATGGGGACTCGGTTGATGATGGTTTTACCGATGTTCGCCTGCCAAATTCTCACTTCAACAACGCCATTTTCGGGAATGCGCTCCGTGGGCAGCATGCCTTGCGAGATCGCAAAGGGGCCCACCGCGGCAGACAGATTGCCGCAGTTGCCGCTCCAGTCCACAAAGGGCTGGTCAATGGACACCTGACCGAAGAGGTAATCCACATCGTGTCCGGGCCGTTGGCTGGGGCTCACGATGACGGTTTTGCTCGTGCTTGAGGTGGCACCGCCCATGCCGTCCGTCTGCTTTCCATAGGGGTCGGGACTGCCGATAACCCTCAGCAGCATGGCGTCCCGGCTGCGACCGGGTTGTTGTGCGGGCGCCGGCAGGTCCGCCAGATTGAAAAAAACGCCCTTGCTGGTGCCGCCGCGTATGTAGGTCGCTGGAATACGTATTTGAGCTGGATGTGATTGGTTCATAGCGTTGCTCTAACCGGCTGAAACCGAGGCGTCGAGAAAGTCTTGGGCAAAGCGCTGTAGAACGCCGCCGGCCTCATAG
>JAACDS010000288.1 GCA_009936895.1 Pseudomonadota bacterium | reverse complement strand
GGGTCGGAGGTCAGCGCCAGCTGCAACAGACCGGTATTGGCCAAGGCGAAAAAGCCAAATACGATAAGGCCAAGAACGATGAGGGCGTTGAGAAAAATATGCTCGTCAGACTTCACTCGCATTGGGCGGTCCTTGTGTGAGAAAAGCTTCAGCCGTTATCGTTGAACAGAGCCAGAGCGGTACGGGCTAGTCTTGGTAGGACGGATCTAGGCGGTCGGCCAGGCGGCGCATAGACGGCCAAGCTGTAGCGCTTAACCCCTCCCAAGAGGCTGGGTGGTTAAAGGTGCTTTCCATCATGTCGATAGCGCTCTGATTTGGCATGTTCAGCGTGCCGCTCATCGCCCCAACCTGAATTTTGCAGGCTCGCTCGAGGTAATACAGGCGCATAAAGCAGGAGCCAACACTGGCGCCCAGAGCCAGCGTGCCATGGTTGCGCAGCATCATCAGATGCTTGTTGCCTAAGTCTGCTACTACCCGTTCACGCTCGTCCAGATCCAGTGCCACGCCCTCCCAGTCGTGGTAGGCGGTATCGTGGTAGACGAATAAGGCGTGTTGGGTAATGGGTAGCAGGCCTTCTTGCATGGCTGCGACAGCAACACCGGAATCTGTATGTAGGTGCATGACGGCGACCGCATCGTGGCGCGCCATATGTACGGCGCTGTGAATGGTAAAGCCCGCGTCGTTGACCTCAAAACCGTTATCGAGCACCACACTGCCATTTAGGTCGACTTTAACTAAATTAGACGCGGTTACCTCACTGAACTGAAAACCAAAGGGATTGAGCAAAAAGTGGTCCTGCGGGCCCGGCACCCGAGCGGAAAGGTGGGTGAAGACCATGTCGTCCCAGCCGTAGTGGGCTACCAGCCGGTAGGCGGCTGCCAAGTCTTGGCGGATGGCCCATTCTTCGGTAGAAACCTGCGAACGGATGTCTAGATTTTGCACGATGGCTTCACTCATGATGATCTCCCTAGATGGCATGCAGTCGGTATGAACGATGCACGCGAAAAAGTGCGTGATTTGTACGCCAAGATATACCCTTTTCAGGCATGGATTCTAGCCTAGGATGCTGAGCCTGTGGTGCAGCAGAAAAAAAGATACCGTTAGATGGTCGGGTGCAGTGACACGGGTAGGGTAAAAAAAAGGCCACCCGAAGGTGGCCTTTTTTTTCTCCTAGGGTTTAGTAAGCCCCAACTAAATAGGTTAGCTCCACACCCCACAGACGCGGTGAGGTAACGCCAGCAGATTGTCGAAAATGCTCGCTCTCACCCTCTCTGAGTACTTGCAGTACGGCTACGTCGTCGAGCGCGTTGTTTACGAACCCTGAAACGATGAGGTTTTGTTTTGCGCTAGTCCATGTGGCGCGCAGATCCGACCTGCCGTAAGCGTCTGCCTTTTCTCGCTCATTTTCGAATGGAGAAAAATAGACCTCGTCGGTCCAAGAATAGACGCCAGACAAATCAAGTGTTGCCCCAGCTTCCAGTGGAATAGAGTAGGTACCGTAGGTGGTAAACTTTAACTCAGGGACCTGCAACAATTGATTACCATTAATGTTCTTCTCGTTATCCTCTTGGTCCGGATAAAGCGATGTAGGTATGCCAGCACTCGCAGGATCTAGAATAAACAAATCGGCAGTATATTCGTTCGGAGTAAAACTCAGGTTGCCCCCCAGTGTGAGGTTGTCCGTGGCTAACCACAGCACTTCGGACTCTATGCCCACGACTTTAGCCCCTTCAGCTTCAAGAACCGATGTACTTGTTCCGCCCAGGCTAGTGACTTCTGTAGCGACCGTATGAATATTGTCGTAGTCATACAGATAAAATGAGCCATTGACCTGCAAAGTGTTGTCTAGGAACTGGGTTTTGTATCCAATCTCATAGGCCAACAGTTCCTCAGGATCGTAAGCGGAAGTGTTGCTGAAAAACACCAGATTGTATCCTCCCGACCGATAGCCTGAAGTAGCGGAGAAGTACATCAAAACTTCGTCGCTTAAGTCCCAATCGAGATTAATTCGGCCAGTGACTTTTTTGTCCTCTCTGTCAAATGGCCGATAGACGCTGACTGTGATGGGTATACCACCGTTGCTTACGGTCTCGGTCGGAATTGGTTGGTCATATGGATCCAGTGCCAAGGACCCGTCATCGTTGGTTCGAAATCCACCGTTTGCTGAATTCAACTGGTACAACGCGTTGGAGGTAACAGTGTCGATTGGCGAAGAGAAGTCGTCGGTAATAAAGCGCGCTAGCACCTGATTTGTGCTGAACGTTTCGGTATAACGCCATAAATTTTCTTCGGCGATCACCTCGTCAACCGCATAGCGGATCCCCAGTGTTAGTGTGAAATTTTCGGCAAAATCCCAAACACCCTGAGTATAAGCTGCGAAAGCGTCTCTTTCTGTTTGCGTGGTGTAAAGTAAATCTGAGCCAATGGTATTAGGGCCATTGATCACATTCAGATCAGGGTTGGTGCCGTCATCACCGCTCGCAAGGCCCAGAAGCAAATTGTCATTTCGCCCGGCGTCTAAAATAGTCAAATTTTCTAGGCTGTTATCGACTGAATAATTGCTAGCGCAGGCCACAGCTGGATCATCGACCATGCAGCTATCTTTGGCGCTGAATAGTGTGACTCCATTAGGCTGCGCGCCCAAAAGCGCAGTTACTGGTGTGCCCGCGGGAACCGTAACGCCAGTGGATGCTAAAACTGCTGAACCTGTAGGGCCGACTGCAATTGATGTGTCATAGGTTCGTGGATCTATGAACCGTTGCTCGTGTACTGAGGAATAAAAGTCGCCGCGTTGATTGATCGTAGCATTGTAAAAGAATATTCCTGAGGTGACCGAGAAATTATCCGAGAGGTCCCAAAATGCTTGTAGCTCATGCGAACTGTAGTCGGCTTCGTGGTTGACATAAAATTGGCGGTCGTGAAACTGGCTGGCCGTATTGTCATCGTCTGTCACGCGCTGATAGGACAGTTGGTTAAAACCATAGATGTACTTGAGCGTTAGGCTCTCTGATGCATCCCATGTTGCCGTTAGCTGCGTTCCCTGTTGTTCGAAGATTTCTTGGTTAAATCCGTTGGTCGCAGCGCAGACGTCGCCGCCGCTTATATCCCCAGGAAATACACAGGCGTTGTAAGCCGCCAAGCTCTCTACCGACGTTTCATTAAAACCGTCGAGCGAAGCGATGGCATTTTGAAAACCATCAAAATCGGCATAATCCAAGCCAGCTCTATTAGGTTGGGCATCGCGTACAACCCCGGTGGTGGGATTGGTGAATTGTCGGACCTCAGAGCTTGGATCATAAAAATCGTTTGCTAGTGGGTTTGTTTGAGTGTTGTCAATAAAGCGATAGCCAGGAATCAGGTTTACGTCTCTGTAGTCCCTGCCTGCCTCG
>JAACDS010000034.1 GCA_009936895.1 Pseudomonadota bacterium | reverse complement strand
GGAGCCCATTCTGCGATGACTCCCTCCCGTCATTTACGAGGAACCTCATGAATAACGATGAGAAGCCGGCTTTGCAAATCGTCAGCGAAGACAAAGATGAGTCCCAAGATGCCGACGCCGCAACCAAGGGTGCCCAGCGTGGTCTGGGCAGACGCGGTGTGTTTTTGCTGCCAAATCTGATTACGACTGGGTCATTGTTTGCCGGTTTTTATGCCATCGTGACCTCGATGAACGGGCAGCCGCTGGCGGCATGTTTGGCGATCTTCATCGCCATGATGCTCGATGGTGCCGATGGGCGGATCGCGCGCATGACCGGCACTCAAAGCGCCTTCGGCGCGCAATACGATAGCCTGTCCGACCTAGTTGCCTTCGGCGTGGCGCCTGCCTTGGTCGCTTTCTCTTGGGGTCTCTCTGCATTGGGGCAGCTGGGGTGGGTAGCAGCCTTCGCTTACATGGCCTGCGCAGCGCTTCGTCTGGCGCGTTTCAACGTCGACGGCGAAGAGGGCTCCTTTACCGGTTTGGCCAGCCCTGCAGCCGCGGGACTGATCGTGTTCAGTATTTGGGTCGCTCTGGAGCAAGGCATGAGCCAACCACCAGTATTTGTCGCGCTGGTGTTCGCTGCCTTGACCGTCACTGCGGCGCTGTTGATGGTCAGTAACTACGAGTATTTTTCCCCGAAAAAAATCAACCTACGAGAGCGGATCCCATTTGTCACACTGGTGCTGATTTCGATGGGCTTTGCCGTTGCCATGATCGATCCTCCCATGGTGATGTTGGGTATGGCGCTGGTTTACGCCGCGTCCGGTCCCGGAAAAAGCCTGTGGGGGAAAATACAGGGCGCGCATGTGCCCATCGCTAAAAAGTCGGAGAAAAAGGATGTTGATTCGTAAGCCAGCCGCGATTGCCAGCTCTGAGATTACGCCAGAGGACGTTTATCACGGCCGCCGCGAATTCATCGCCGCGGGTGCCCTAGGTTTTACAGGCTTGGCGTTACCGCATTCGGCTCGTGCGGGTTTGCAGGACGCTGACGAGATCACCCCGGAAAACATCGTCACTCAATACAACAACTTCTACGAGTTCGGCACCGATAAAAGCGATCCCGCTACCTATGCCCACGAGATGACCACCGATCCGTGGAGCGTCACGGTATCTGGTGAAGCAAATAAGACCGGCACCTTCGCCTTTGAAGACATTATTAAGGGATTGGATGTTGAAGAGCGGATTTACCGTTTCCGCTGCGTTGAAGCCTGGTCCATGGTGGTGCCTTGGATGGGCATTCCGCTGAGCAACATCCTGTCCCAGTTTGAGCCAACGGGGAACGCGAAAGTTGTTGAATTTGAAACCCTGTATCGGCCCAGCGAAATGCGCGGACAACAGGGTTTTTTCTCAAGCATCGATTGGCCCTATATCGAAGGCCTGCGTATGGATGAGGCCAATCACCCACTGACGTTGATGGTCACCGGCCTCTACGGCAAGGATCTACCCAATCAAAATGGCGCGCCTTGGCGATTGATGGTGCCTTGGAAGTATGGCTTTAAGAGCATCAAGTCCATTGTCAGCATTCGCTTTACCGAACGCGAACCCATCAACACGTGGAAGCAACTTCAGGCCAGCGAATATGGGTTCTATGCCAACGTCAATCCTGCGGTATCGCACCCACGTTGGAGTCAGGCCTCAGAACGACGCTTGCCCAGTTCGCTGTTCAATGCGAATCGGCGCCCCACACTGCCGTTCAATGGGTATGCCGATGAGGTTGCGGGTCTTTACGCTGGCATGGATTTGCGTAAGTACTACTAAGGCGCGTTGAGTTGGCTCGCTATCTCAAACCCATCATCGTCTCAGCGCTGTTGGTGCCATGGTGCTGGCTGGCCTATCGGGTCTACCTCGAAACCTTGCAGGTTGGTTCCGGCCTCGGCGCTGATCCGGTTGAGGGCCTAATCCACTACTTGGGTGAGTGGTCGCTGATCGTGCTGCTCAGCGCGTTTTCCGTGACCCCGCTCAGCCGCCAATTGAGATGGCCTGTATTGATCCGCAGTCGGCGTCTGATTGGCGTCTTCGCCTTCGTGTTTGTCATAACTCATGCCCTCGTGTTCGCGGTCTTCTACGCCGAGTTGCAGTGGCGGGTATTCCTGCGTGAAGTAATCGAGCGCCCCTACATTACCTTGGGCATGGCCAGCCTAATCATCCTTGCACTGCTGACCGTCACCTCGACTCGGGGTTGGCAGCGTCGGCTTGGACGACGCTGGAAGCAATTGCATCGCTGGGTCTATCTGGCCGTACCCTTGGCCCTTCTGCATCTGCTGTGGTTGCGCAAAGACGGTTATGCGGACGTCTTCATCTACAGCCTTTGGGCGGCGGTGATGGCCGCAGAGCGCATTCATCACTGGCGCGCGGGGGAACGTCAAAAACAATCCCGTCAGACCAAGGCTTCGGTTAGCATATAGTCCATCTTTCCAAGGCGTCACCGACGTTATGTCCCAAGTAAACCCATCCAATGAACCGTTCTTGAGCAAGCGCCAACGACGCATGCTTCAGGATATGGGGATCGACGTGTTTACCACTCGAACCGCAGGCGCCGACGTTTTGCCAACGCCTGTTCAGGACCCACGATCAACGCCGTTAGCGAATCCCGCTGCGGCCGCACGGGCAGCTTTAACCGCAGCCAAGAGGGAAGAAGCGACACCTGCCTTGGCAGTTGCTGACGAACCGCGGCCGTCGATGCCCCAGCCAGAAGCCCCGGCACCGGTTCGAATCGAACTGAACTTTGTCGCGACACCGGCGCTGATTTACGTTGGTGAGACCGAACTCTCGGCCTTAGAACTGCGTTTTCTGCAAGACGTTGCCGGCGCGGCGCAGTGGGTGATGAATCGGTCGCCGCTAAAGAACGCGGTGCGCAATAGCCAGTTCCGGTGGCCTATTGTGGAAGCGGCGGGTACGCCAGAGCGGGCCATCACGGTGTTTTGCGAAAAGCATGACATGTTGTCGCGCAGCACTGCGGTATTGGTGTCCACCGGTGCCGCTGCGGTGCTCAACCCCTGGCTGTCGGCAAGTACCGACCATTGGTTGGCAGTGGATGCGCTGGCACAAACCCTCACTCAAGGAGACGCGAAACGGGCATTGTGGCAACGTGTGATTGGAAGTCTTGAGTCAGTCCGTCAGTCTTGACCGCCAGTCCTGATGACAGCAACACCCCCTGATACCATACTCAGACCCATGGTCTTGACAGACCTGCCCAAAGTGATTGAGACCGAAGTGTCGTGTTACCCAGACCCTTGGTCCCATCAGACCTTCGCAGATTGCTTATCCGCTCAAACCAAGGGCTATCGGTGCTATGTCTTGCTGCTGGAAGAAGGGGTAATAGGCCATGCGGTGCTTACCTTGATCCTAGACGAGGCAGAACTGCTGAATTTTTGTCTGGCACCCACCCAGCAAGGCAAGGGCCTAGCGGCTGATTATTTGGATAGCGTCCTGATGGCCATGGCGAAGCAAGGCGCCAACAAACTCTTTCTCGAAGTGCGGCAGAGCAACACGCCAGCTCGTCAGCTGTACACATCGGCAGGCATGCAAGAGATCGGGCGGCGTAAAGACTACTACCCGTTAGGCGGTGGCCGCGAAGACGCGATTTTGATGGGTCTTGAATGGCAGTCCGTTTGACTAAATTCGGTTTAGGGTGCCAAAAAAATCGACGATGTATGGAAGTCTGTCCATAACTCGCGGTCAGAGTTTGCTAAACTCGGTGGACACGGTGTCCACGCCGTTTTGGTGTACATCAATCATGTACGTATCGGTGTATACCCGCAGGATCCAATCCCTATGAGTTCGGAATTTCTTCAGCAAATTCAGCAGCGCAGAACCTTCGCCATCATCTCGCACCCGGATGCGGGTAAAACCACCATGACGGAAAAACTGCTGTTGTTCGGCAACGCGATTCAGTTGGCCGGTACGGTGAAGTCTCGCAAGTCTGATCGGCACGCGACCTCCGACTGGATGACCATGGAGCAAGAGCGTGGTATCTCGGTAACCACCTCGGTGATGCAGTTCCCTTACGAGGGCCGAACCGTGAATCTGCTCGATACGCCCGGGCACGAAGATTTTTCTGAGGATACCTATCGCACCCTTACCGCCGTGGATTCTGCGCTGATGGTGATTGACGGTGCCAAGGGTGTTGAGCCGCGCACCATCAAGTTGATGGAGGTTTGTCGTTTGCGCGATACGCCGATCATCACTTTCATCAACAAACTCGATCGGGAAATTCGCGACCCGATTGAGGTTTTGGACGAGATTGAGGACATCTTGCAGATCCAGTGCGCCCCAATGAATTGGCCGATTGGCATGGGCCAGCAGTTTAAGGGGATCTACGAACTGGCGGCGGACCGGCTGGTGTGCTTTGAAAAGAGTCAGGGTCACCACATTCACGCTTATCGGGTCATAGAAGGGTTAGACAGCGACGAGGCGCGTGAACTGCTGGGCATGGATTACGACGATTTTGTCGACGAAATTGACTTGGTCCGTGGTGCCAGTCATGACTTTGATCAGCAAGACTTTGAAAATGCGACGGTCAGCCCCGTGTACTTTGGCACGGCCTTGGGCAATTTCGGTGTTCAGCAGATGTTGGATGGGTTTGTCGAACTGGCACCCAAACCTCAGCCGCGGGCGACTCACGATCGGGTCATAGCACCGGAAGAGCCAGCCTTCTCAGGCTTTGTGTTCAAAATTCAAGCGAACATGGATCCCAGACACCGTGACCGTATCGCGTTCTTACGGGTGTGTTCGGGCACGTATCGTCAAGGCATGAAAGTACGCCATCAACGGCTTGGTAAGGACATACGCATCGCCGATGCGGTGACCTTTATGGCGGGTGATCGGGTGCAAACCGAGGAGGCTTTTGCCGGGGACATTATTGGTTTGCACAATCACGGCACCATTCAAATTGGTGATGCGTTTTCAGAAGGTGAGAACCACGAATTCATTGGCATCCCGAACTTTGCACCGGAACTGTTTCGTCGGGTTCGGGTTAAAGATCCGCTGCGTGGCAAGCAGCTCGAAAAGGGTGTGCAGCAACTGGCGGAAGAGGGCGCGACTCAGATGTTTAAGCCGCTGACCAAAAACGAGCTAATTGTCGGCGCGGTTGGCGTGCTGCAGTTCGATGTGGTTGCGTTTCGTTTGCGCGATGAGTATCGGGCGGAATGCATTTGGGAGAACACCAGCACGTTTACTGCGCGGTGGATTCGCTGCGATGATGAAAAGATGTTGGCAGATTTCCGCAAAAAGAATGAAGAGAACTTGGCCATTGATGGCGGCGGCTATCTCACCTACCTGGCGACCAGTCGGGTGAACTTGCAGGTGATTCAAGACCGTTGGCCCGATGTGGTGTTCAGCAAAACCCGGGAACACTAGCCTGTAAAGGAAACGCTGTTTCCTGCCTAACGCAAAGGGTTAATCATGCAACACGAGTCACCAGAACAGATCCGCAAAAGCGATTTGTTAGCCGGTTTCGCCAGGCTGTCAGACGACGACGCCAGTGAGCTGGATGCGGCGTTGTTGGTGGCTCGTGTGATTGACGAGCATCTTGATGCTGAGCAGACGCGGGCGCAGGTTCTCAAACTTGCGGAAACGGCCCGGGCTGATGGCGTTGACGATGTTAAGGCTCTGCTGGTCTTTCTGGATGGTCAAGGCTTTGGGCAGGGGGCTTTGACAGAGGTAGACCTCACCCACAGCAGTATTGACTGGTTGTTGCAGCAACATCAGGCCTTGCCGATTGTGGTGGCGGTGCTGGTGATTGCGATGGCTCGAG
>JAACDS010000287.1 GCA_009936895.1 Pseudomonadota bacterium | reverse complement strand
TTTGCACCAACTGCAGATCCAAACCTTGGGTCATGCAGATGCGGAGATCACCATCGATGGCCGTATTGATGAGGCGGTTTGGCAAGGTATTTCCTACTACGACAACATGGGTGTTTCGATTCCAGATCTCGGCACAGACGCAGAGTTCTCCACCAAAATACGCCTCTTTGCCACGGAAAAAGGTTTGTATGTGAGTGCGGACATGGAGCAGCCCGCGGACACCCTTGTTGAACGATTGACGCGGCGTGATGACTGGGTAGACCGAGATCTTTTCGGTGTCACCATTGATGCCTCGGGCGAAGGAAAGCTCGGGTATTGGTTCTATGTTGCGTTAGGCAACAGTCTCAACGACGGTAAGGTGTTGCCTGAACGCCGTTTTCAACGAGATTGGGACGGGCATTGGACGGCGGAGGCCGCGCGCACCGACACCGGCTGGAGTGCAGAGATGTATTTGCCTTGGTCGATGATGGACATGCCTCAGCGCGAAGGCTTGCGCAATATGGGTTTCGTGGCCAGCCGCATGGTGTCTCATCGGAATCAGCGTTATCAGTGGCCTCGTTATGGAGTAACCACCAAGCGTTATGTCTCAGCGTTCAATCGGATGCAGATGGAAGGGGTAAAGCCCGTGCCACAAAAGTCGATTATTCCCTTTATCGCCGCCACCCAAGACGAGGTCTATGGTGACACAGAATTCCGCGTTGGCGCTGATATTACTTGGAAACCATCGCCCATGGCGCAAATCTCGGGCTCCATCAATCCCGACTTTGGCGCGGTGGAATCTGATGACGTGGTGCTGAATCTCACCGCAAGCGAAACATGTTTCCCGGAGAAACGGCTGTTTTTCCTCGAAGGCAGTGAGGTATTCAATGTGATGCCGCGAGACGATTTTAGCTCGATCAGCCGTATCGCGCTAAACGAAGATTTTTCCACCACATCACGTCGTGTATATCTGCAAGAGCATGTGCCTCTGCCGGTTTCACTGCTCAACACGCGCCGCATCGGCGGCACAGCCAGCCAAATGATGGTGCCCGATGGCGTCACGCTGGATCGCGGCCAACGGGACGTGCCTACCGACCTGATTGGTGCGGCCAAGGTCACTGGCAGCACCGACAGTCTGCGCTACGGTGTGCTGGCAGCCTTTGAAGACGACGTGGAGTGGTTGGCCCGAGACGCCAATGGCCAGCCGGTCACGTTGACCGGGACGGGGCGCGACTTCGCCGTGGCGCGACTGATGTATACAACGCCCGAGGCCACCTCATGGGGCTATATGGGGACCTTTATGAGCGGCAGTGATTTTGATTCCAGTGTACACAGCCTGGACGGCCACTTACGCAGTGCAGATGGCTCTCTTAACGCAGACGCCCAGCTGATCATGAGCGACCGTGACAGTGTTACTGGCTATGGCGCGATGTTCGACGCCTTGTACGCCGTCAGCCCCAATCTGCGGCACAAGTTCGAAGTGGATGTGATGGATGAAGACATCGATTTCAACGATCTGGGGTTTTTGCGTCGTAACGATTACGTCAAAGGTCGTTATGTGTTGCTGTACAACAAACAAAACTTGAGCGCCAATCTGAGCAACTATCGGACAACGTTGGTGGTAAAGCACCAGCAAAATCTGAGCGAGAACCAAATTACCGACAGCGCTGTGTTGTGGCGCTCCTCGGTGATGCTGCCTAGGCGCAACACGTTACGGGCCGGCGTGGGGTATTTCCCCAAACGTTACGAAGACATAGACAGCCGTGGCAACGGAGCCTACCGAGTAGATGGTGGTGGCTGGTTTGAAAGCGTCTTGTCCACAGACGCCGGTAAAAAAGCCAGCTTCAGTTTTGGTTTGGGCGGGGCGCAGGAGCATCTGGGCGACTGGTCCTATAACGCCACCATGGGCGTTACCTACCTGCCTATCGATCAACTCAGTATATCCATGGACCTTCGCTACAAGGATCGCAGTGGTTGGTTGGTCTATCAGGGGGGGCGTAATTTCGGTGCCTTCGATGCAGATGAGTGGCAGCCGTCGCTGGACATTAACTGGTTTATCGCACCGGGCCACCAGCTGCGGTGGAACCTGCAGTGGGCGGGTGTTCGAGCCACCGATAAGGGCTTTTTCGCCGTGCCCTTGGGCGATGGCGACCTGATGGCAGCAGTGCGTGAACGTGACAATTACGATTTCAACATCACCCGCTTAACGACGCAGTTGCGCTATCGATGGGCGATTGCTCCTTTGACAGATTTCTACTTGGTGTATAACCGCGGTAACTCGCTGAAACCAGATGACGAACTTGATGTGTTAGATTTGTTTGACGAGAGCTTCAGCGAGCCAGTCATCAATACCGTTGTAGCTAAGCTACGTTATCGCTTGGGTAATTGATGGTCAGAAAGTTTTAGATAAGAGGATGAGATAAATGAAACGACTAATTTTCGCCTTAGTGGCAGTGTGTATGCTAACGACGGGCCCCGCCTCGGCACGGGAGATTTCCGACAGTTCACCCGAACGACAGGGGTTTTCCAGTGAACGGCTTGATCGCCTGACAGAATTTATGGACGCTAAGGTAACGGATGGCACCATGATCGGCGGTATGGGTTTGATCGCGCGCAATGGCAAGGTCGTTTACAGCCAGACCTATGGTCAAGCCGACCGTGAAACCGAACGGGCAATGGAAGCCGATGCAATCTACCGCATATATTCCATGACAAAGCCGATCACCGGCGTGGCGCTGATGATGCTTTACGAAGAAGGTAAGTTTCGTCTAAACGATCCTGTGGCCATGTACATTCCAGAGTTAGCGAATCTGGAGGTCGCGCTATCGACCGCGGGTACCGGTGTCGTCTCAGATGGCACCGTCAGCCGTGGTGTCGGCGAAAGTAAAACCGAGCTGCTTGGTCAAACACGCAAACCAGCCCGCCAGCCGACGGTTCGAGATCTCATGCTGCATACCGCCGGATTTACCTACGGCATTTTTGGCAATACAGAAGTAGATCAGATGTACCGCAAAGCCGGCGTGATGGGCGATATGGATCTTCAAGCATTCGTGGCGGCCCTCGGCAAGATCCCTTTGCAATACGAACCAGGTGCCCAGTGGCACTACAGTGTGTCTGTCGATATTCAGGGACGGCTGGTTGAAGTGTTGTCGGGTATGAAGTTCAGCGATTTTTTGCAGGAACGGTTGTTTGGGCCGCTGGATATGCGGGATACCGCGTTTTCAGTCGATGCAGACCAGATGCCGAGACTGGCGCAGCTCTACAAACCCAAGGGAATGACCGGCAATAACTTTATGGCGCCTTCGACCGGCCCCGGACTGGAGGTTGCGGATGCCTGGATCAGTGCGGGTTATGTCCAGCCGCCAAAATTTGAGAGTGGTGGCGGTGGCCTGGTTTCCACCGCTCGCGACTATCTGCGATTTGCGCAAATGATGCTCAATGGCGGTGAGCTGGATGGCGTGCGTATTTTGTCACCTAAAACCGTGCAGCTGATGACAACCAATCACTTGGGTGATCTGCCCATGGGCTTTGCTCGTAGAGGCGGTGGCTTTGGCTTGGGTTTTGGTGTCTTGCTCAATCCGGGAGATGTCGGCGAAGTGGGTTCTGCCGGCGAATACAATTGGGGCGGCGCCGCGGGCACACGTTTCTGGATCGACCCTCAAGAGAACTTGATCGGGATGTTTATGGTGCAGAGTATTCCACACCGAACTCGTCTGGCTGATGATTTTAAAGTGCTGACATACAGTGCCATGACACAAAGCCAGATGGACGATAAATAGCGCAGTAAGACGTTCGGCGTAAATGCAACCGCCCGGTGCCGAACCGGGCGGCTTTCTGTCAGGGGTATGGCAATGCGATCTTTTCTTCTGCGATCTTTGTTAGTTTTCTCCATTCTGGTCGGACTGGGTGTGCTGGGCATGACCTCTGTCGGCATGTCACCGACGAGCTTGGTGGCAAATGTAGCGGTCGGTACCGGTATGGGGGCGAAGCTCGCCTGCTCTGGGCATTTCTTGAGTCGTTTCGATGAAGCGCAAATTCGTCAGGATTTAGGCTCCTACAGCTCGGCCTACGATTGGCTCTCATTGGACATTGACGAGCAGGCGCAACGCGCTCACGTGAGCTTGATGGGGTTTGCGGAGACAAGCGCCACCTATCGCGAGGGTATTGGCTGCACATTAGACCCAGGGAATGGCGATTTGCTGACACAGCTTAACGCTCCCAAGGAGCCATTGGCTGATAACAGCCTGCCTTGGCCTGCTGGTTCAGCGGAGCCCATATTGAACGAAACACTCATGCAGACGCTTGCGGCATCGATGGCGCAGGATCAGGCAGAAGGACTGCAAACCCGCGCCTTGGTTCTGGTTCAGCGCGGCCAGATTCTAGCGGAGGCCTACGCACCAGATATAACGCCTGATACCCCCCTGATGGGTTGGTCCATGGGTAAGAGCCTGACCGCCTTGATGTTGGGGTGGCTGGAGCAGCGAGGCCAATTGACTGTGGACGAGCGGCGCCTGTTCGACGAGTGGTCCAGCGATGAACGAGCGACGATCAAGATACAGAACCTGCTGCAGATGACCAGCGGCCTCGACTTTTCAGAAGTCTACGTGCCGGGCTCAGATGCCACGCGAATGTTGTTTATGGAATCCAGTGCGGCCAGCGTGCCGCTGCAGAGCCCGTTAAAACATCCGCCGGGAAGTCATTTCTCCTATTCGTCGGGCACCACCAATTTACTGTCGTTACTGTTTACTCAGCGTGTTGGCGGTCCGCAACAAGCAATCAATCATCTGTATCAAGACATTCTGTGGCCTATGGGTATGCACGATACGACGCTGGAGCCGGATGCCAGTGGCGTCTTTGTTGGTAGCTCGAATATCTATGCAACGGCCCGAGATTGGGCGCGTTTGGGCGAGGCATTTTTGCATGAGGGCGAACTCAACGGGGTTCGTATTGCGCGCAAGAGCTACATGCAAGAAGTGGTGCAGCCGAACACAAGCAATAACGATCGAGCTTACGGGTATCAAGTTTGGCTGAACCGTGGTGAAGAGGCGTTGTATTGGCCCGATTTACCCGGAGACGTGTACGGGTTCACTGGCAATCGCGGTCAATCGGTGATGATCTTCCCGGCTCAGCAAGCGGTGATGGTTCGGCTGGGCTGGAGCGCAAAAAATTACCCACGCAATGAACGGTTTGCGCAATGGCTGAAGGCCTTGGCAAGCCAAGGCGAATAACCTAATGGCTGTGGCCGTAATCGCGACGAATGAACTCTGCCCCGCGTTCGGCAATCATCACCGTTGGCGCATTGGTATTGCCGGAAGTGATCGTGGGCATGATCGAGGCATCGATGACCCGTAAGCCTTTGATGCCGTGTACCCGAAGTTCGTCGTCAACCACGGCCTCTGGGTCATGCTGTGGTCCCATCTTACAGGTGCCAACCGGATGAAAAATTGTGGTGCCCAAATCGCCTGCCGCGCGCTTCAAGTCTTCTTCTGACTGAATGTCCGGTCCGGGCTTAAGCTCGGTTGGGTTAAACGGCGCCAAGGCCGGCGCGGCCATAATCTCCCGCGTGTACTTCAAGCCCGCCACAGCGACATTGAGATCCTCAGCAGTGCTGAGGTAATTTGGTGCGATGGCGGGTGCGTCGTGGGGGTTAGCCGACTTTAGCGTTACAGTACCCCGGCTCGATGGCCGCAAATTGCACACCGACGGTGTAATGGCGTTGTACCGATGCAGAGGCGAGCCAAACTTATCCAAGGACAGTGGCTGTACATGCCACTCAATGTTTGCCGAAGGCTGGGATGGATCGCTTTTTGCGAAGGCACCTAACTGGGACGGCGGCATGGTCAGCGGCCCGGTTTTGTTGAAAAAGTATTCCAGCCCCATCATGGCCATGCCCCAAGGGGTGCGCGCGCGCTGATTCAAAGTGACCGTGTTGTCCACTTGATAGATGGTGCGAATCTGTAAATGGTCTTGAAGGTTTTGACCGACGCCAGGCAGCGTATGGTGCACGGGAATGTCATGGGCGTGCAATTGATCTGCTGGGCCGATGCCGGACAGTTGCAACAGCTGCGGCGAAGCAATCGCGCCGGCTGCAAGGATGACTTCGGCGTCAGCAAAGATGTGTTGGCGCGTTCCCTTGTGAATCAGCTGAACCCCGTTGGCGGCCAGACCGTCGTGCTGTTTTTCCAAGATCAGGTTTTCAACGGTGGCTTCGGTCATGATGGTGAGATTGGGCCGATTGCGAACATCGTCCAAGAAGGCTCGGGTAGCGCTCCAGCGTTTGCCCGTTCGCTGGTTCATTTGGAAATAGGCGTTGCCGAAATTGTCGCCCCGATTGAATTCATCGATTTTTGGGATGCCGCACTGTTCCGCCGCGTCGCGCCATACGTCGAGAATTTCCCAATTGACTCGTCGCTCTTCTACTCTGAGTTCGCCACCGCTGCCATGAAAATCGTCGGAACCGTGTTGGTAATCTTCAGAACGCCGAAAAATGGGCAGCACGTCGCTCCAGCCCCAGCCTCGGTTGCCCAGTGCGGCCCAGTGGTCGTAATCGGACTTTTGGCCGCGCATGTAAATCATGGCGTTGATCGAGGAACAGCCGCCGAGCACCTTACCTCGTGCGTAGCCAATGCTGCGCCCATTCAGGCCCGCTTCGGGTTCGGTCTCAAAACACCAGTCAGTGCGTGGATTGCCGATGGTGTAGAGATAGCCCACGGGAATATCGATCCAAAAATAATTGTCTTTCTTGCCGGCTTCCAGCAGCAGTACCCGCTTGCTCGGATCTCTGGATAGCCGGTTGGCCAGCACACAGCCCGCGGTGCCTGCGCCAACGATAATGTAATCAAAGCGATCCATAGTGAGCCTTACGCCATCGGGACGAGTGCTGGTG
>JAACDS010000286.1 GCA_009936895.1 Pseudomonadota bacterium | reverse complement strand
TGTGTTTTTAGTGGACATACGCCACGGCGAAACTCAGGATAAGCTGTATACATAACCAGTTAGAGAGAGCCGATGCAGCGTTTGGGGCGGCGAGTTAAGCGCAGAATACGTGCCGGTCAACGCACCATCATGCAAAGCCAGGAGCTGTGCGCGCATTTTGGTATCGATAACGACAAACTCGAGGCACTGCTGCTCGAACGAAAACTGCCTTTTCACAAAGACTCGAACGGTCAGATCTGGGCTTCTATCGACGCAAAGATGACGACAGCAGGGCCGCATTGACGCTTCCGTCATGTAGACTCTTTGCTCTGGGCATACGAACGGAATCAGGAGGGGTTCGTGAAGTATTTGCATACCATGGTCAGAGTTACTGACATCGACAAATCATTGGCATTCTATTGTCAGGCGCTTGGACTGACGGAACTGAAGCGCTACGACAGCGAAGAGGGCCGTTTTACTCTGGTCTTTCTTGCCGCCGAGGGAGACGAGGAAGCGCAGGTTGAACTGACCCACAACTGGGATCCAGAACCTTACGACGGCGGGCGCAATTTCGGCCACTTGGCATATAGTGTTGAAGACATTTATGCCACCTGCCAGCGACTGGCAGATAACGGCGTCGTGATCAATCGTCCGCCCAGAGATGGGCGCATGGCGTTTGTTCGATCACCTGACGGCATTTCCATCGAAATACTCCAGCAGGGGCAGGCGTTGGCGCCCATGGCGCCATGGCAGGACATGGAAAATATAGGCGAGTGGTAATACACCTGAACGATAACGAAACGGAGCAATCAAATGAAACTGTATAACTCAATGGGACCTAACCCGCACATGGTGCGAATGTACGCGGCAGAGCTCGGGATCGATCTGGCACTGGAAGACGTCGATCTGATGGGCGGTGAGAACCGGCAAGCGGCCTTCTTAGCAAAAAACCCGTCAGGCCAATCTCCTGCGTTGGAGCTGGATGATGGAACGGTTCTCGCGGAAATCACCGCGATTTGCGAGTATCTCGACGACATCACCGACGGAAAAACCTTGATCGGTAGTACCCCGGAAGAGCGTGCGAATACGCACATGTGGACCCGGCGCGTTGATTTGAACATCTGCGAACCCCTAGGCAACGGTTTTCGCTACGCGGAAGGCCTGCCAATTTTCGAGAGCCGCATGATCACCATTCCGGAGGCGGCAGATGGCCTCAAACGCATTGCTCAGGCCAAACTGACATGGCTAGACGAGCAAATGAGCGATGGAAGGGAATTCATTGCTGGCGCAAACCTCTCCATGGCCGATATTTTGTTGTATTCGATGATGGTCTTCTTCGCTGGTGTCGGTCAGCCAGTGAACCCAGACAACTCAAACGTACAGGCTTGGTTCGATCGCATGGCAGCTCGCCCAAGCGCGCAAGCCTAACCGCACTTTTAAGTCTGACTGGGCACTACTTGCGCTCAGTCAGACTCATCTCATGGACGCTCCGTCTTCTTCGAATCCAGAACCCAGTCCACCCCATGTTAACGCGGTGACCCATTTTGTCCCTTTTCTTCACAATACTTTGAACTGGTTCACTCTAATCTTTCGCCCGTCCGCTGGACTAGAACGAAAAGCGTGGGAAAATAAGAAACTTAGCGCAATACCGCAGGATCGTGTAAATCCTGCAGTATTCTTCAGTTGTTACTTTGCGTAACCTTTCGCCCTTCGCAGTAAAAAGCGACACCACTGACCCACTGTTATAGGAACACCACTTTCATGAGATCCACTTACGTTTGGGCCGTCGCGATTGCCGTATTGTTGATCAGCTGGCTGGCTTCAGGCCAACTCGACCAAGTAGTTGTGGCCTATGAAACCTCCATTGCAGATCGCAACACCGAAAATCTGACGTTGATGAGCGATCAAGCTCCTACCCAAGTCCGGGTTGTGCTGTCGCAGGCGCAAATGCAAACGCGGTACGCCAACGTGCGCGGCAAGACCCAAAACAAGCGCACAGTAGAAGTAAGGACGGAAATCCCTGGGCGTGTTGTGACACGAGCGGTTGAAAAAGGGCAGTACGTCGCCGCCAACCAACTGCTTTGCGGATTGTCCGTCGAAGATCGCAAAGTGGCGCTTATCGAGTCCCAACAACGCGTTAATCAGGCAAGAATAGACTTCGAAGGCGCGAAGCGTC
>JAACDS010000033.1 GCA_009936895.1 Pseudomonadota bacterium | reverse complement strand
TTTCGGCTCGTGGCGCTGATCACCCCACTGTTGCTGCGGATTCGACAAAGTATCGAGGCCGAGGTTGGCGCGATCGCTAGCGCGAATTTGGGTTACCCGGTGAATTTTGAGGGGCGTGACGCGTTTTCAAATCAGTTGGCTCTGAGTCGTTTGGGTGAGGCATTTGGCTACGCCGGTGTCAAAGAGCAGCACTTTTATCCCGAACCCATTGCCGCTGCGGTCAGTTTTTTACACAGCAATGCAGACGCGCAAGGCGAAACCCTGCTTTGCTTGGACTTTGGCGGCGGCACACTGGATTTTTGTGTGCTGAGACGTGAGGCTCAGAAATTTTCTGTCGTAGCCACCCACGGTATTGGGCTCGGTGGTGATCACTTGGATCAGATCTTGTTCCGCGAATTGCTGTTCCCGGAATTGGGCAAGGGCGAGATGTGGCGGCGTCGCGGCTTCGACCGTGAAATTGAAACGCGCTTTCCCTTTGAAGATTTTGAAGACTTGCTGGTCAATTGGGCGGTGACCTACACCTTGAATCAAAATCGGTTCACTACGCCCGTATTGGAACGTATCGCCTCAGGTGGACCGGCAACGCATAAGTTTGAACGCCTGCGGGACGTGATTCAGCACAATCTCAGCTACCTGATATTTGCTCGTATCAAGACGTTGAAAGCGGACCTTTCAAATCGGCAGTCTGCGCATTTGGATGTCCCAGAGATTGACTTGCGGGTGGAGCTGAGTCGGAAGAATTTCGAAGATCTAATAGCCGAACCGCTTCAGCGGGTAGCCCAAGCATTGGACGAAACCGTCGCGAAGGCGGGCATGGTACACAGCGATATTGACATCGTACTGGGTACCGGTGGCTCCAGCTTGATACCAGCGGTGAAGCAGTTGTTGGAAGATCGCTTCCCGCACCGCGTGGTTGAACACGACCCGTTTACCAGTGTGGCTGCCGGTCTCGCCATCGCCAATTTCCGGGGGCTGACGTTCCAGCCCTGATGCTCAGTCGATTTCCAGCGGCGGCTGCCAGCCCTGGTCAACGGCGGTGAAAAATGTTTTCAACATTCGGTAGGTCAGTCCCCAGACAAAGTGCCCGCCACTGAGTCGATAGCCGTTGAAAACTGTTGGATTGCCGGCCATGGGCAGGGTTTGAGTGTCGTGCAACGAGTTGCCGGCCAGGGTAGACAGTGGGGCCCACACCACATCGGCGACCTCGCGGTTGGGGGTAAAGTCCGGGGTATCCTTGGTGATGAAGACGTGTGGGGCCACTAACATGTTGAGCGTTTTCCCTCTGGGCCTGGCTTCTTGGTGATCCAAGGCTCCTAGGTACTCGGCATTTGCCAAGCTTAAGCCGATCTCTTCATCGGTTTCCCGCATGGCAGCAGCCATCAGACTGGTGTCTTCGGGTTCTCGATGTCCGCCTGGAAACGCCATTTGCCCAGACCATGGGTCGCCATCACGATTAGCACGTTGAATAAACAACAGATCGCTCTGTCCCGTTCGTTCATGATGCTCGCGTAATATGACGGCCACTGCGGCTTGCCGCGTGTTTTCACCTGGCGTTACTAAGGATGGCCTATGCGCGGCTAAGGCGTCGCGAATTTGCGTAGTGGTATACATCTATTGCGTCGGGGGACACAAACGGTTTTGAAATCCGTCAGGTCACCGGATACTGGTCTCCATGAAAAACGGTCATCATAGCGAACTATTGCCGCCTAGTGCGCGGATCAGGATGCCTTGGTGTTGAGCAGTAACCTTTGATTCATTGGGAAGATGACATGACAGAAGACCTATCAGAAAAACGCGCCGAACAGCTTGCCAGCGGCAGCAATCACTGTTTTGTCTGTGGCCCTGCCAATCCCATAGGCTTGGGGGTTAGCTTTGTATTGGATGCAGGCGTCTGTCGCGGCGAATTTACTCCGGGACAGGAACACATGGGCTACGATCAAGTTACTCACGGTGGCATCGTCTTCAGTTTGCTGGATGATGTGATGGCTAACTGGGTTTGGTTGCAGGGCGAGCGCTGCTTTACCGCGAAGGCCGACATTCGCTATCGAGCAGAGCTGCCCGTTGGCACCCCGATACGTCTGGAGGGTCGCTGCATCAAGCGCAAGGGTCGTTTGGCCCAAATGGAGGGGAAGCTGATTCGTAAAGCCGACGATTTTGTTGTGGCGGAGGCGTCTGGAGCGTTTATGATCGCTGTCGAGCCGGGCTGAGGTTGCCTGGACGTACATTCGATAAATCAGGGAGAGGAAGATGGAATACGTAGCAGCCGTGGTGATGTTGGCTTTGCTTCAATACACATGGTTTGCCATTGAGGTTGGACGCGCCCGCGGACGTTTTGAGGTCCCCGCTCCCGCCACCTCGGGTAACGAGAACTTTGAGCGCTTTTTCCGCGCCCACCAAAATACCACAGAGCAATTGGTGGTGTTTTTGCCAGCAATTTTTACCTGCGCATACTTGGTGAACGAAACCCTTGCCGCTGCCATGGGGCTGCTTTTTGTGGTTGGACGCCTGATGTATTTCCGTGGCTATACCGACCCTGAAAAGAGCCGCAGCCTCGGCTTTGGTTTGGGTCTGATCGCCAATACAGTCCTGATTTTGGCGACCTTGTATCAGGTAGGTATGACCGCGGTCGGTTAATGACCCTGCGTAGCGGGTTGTCCATGGGTGGCAGCTCGCTCACGCTCTGTTATTTGAAACGCTGCCTTATGCAGCGTAATTTCGGTCCAGCCACTCCAACATGGCGGCATTGGTTTCCTCGGGCAACTCCTGCTGTATCCAGTGCCCACAGGGAAGCTCCACCACTTCCAACGTGCTCACCCGCTCCGCCAACGTTTTAGATTTAGGCACCATGTCGTAGTCGCCGAAGATCGCCAGTGTGGGTTGGTAGATGTGTTGTTCGAAGGCTCCCATCGTTTCCCAGTTGCGGGTTAGGTTGCGGTACCAGTTGATTCCACCGGTAAAACCCGACAACGCAAATGCGTCTAAAAATACCTGCATTTCCGCATCACTCATCATGGGATCCCCCGGCACGCCGTCCGCAAACGCGGGATCTTGGGCCATGTTGATCATGTTCATACCTGGGCCAAGATCCGGCGCCGGATGCTGCCATTGGTTGGTGCGATACATGTTGCCTAAAAATTGCTTGGTGTTAGTTGCAAACACCTCGTCAGCCACACCGGGCTGGCGGTTGAAATGCACCATGTAAAAATCCGGTCCCAGCATTTTTTCCCAGAATCCAATCCACTCGGTGTTGCCTCGTTCCATAAAGGGCACGCTGAGATTGATGATCCGAGATACCCGCTCGCGATGCATCATTGCCAAATTCCAGACGATGATGGCTCCCCAGTCGTGGCCAACAAAACAGGCGTCGTCGTAACCGAAGTGATCCAGTAGGGCGATTAGGTCTCCGGTCAGGTGTTCGATCGCATAATCGGTGACATCGTCGGGTTTGGTGGAACGGCCGTAGCCCCGTTGGTTGGGCACAATGACGTGGTAGCCGGCGTCGACTAAGGGTTGAATCTGATGACGCCAGGAGAATGCATGCTCTGGCCAGCCGTGACACAGCACAATGGGCTTCCCATTGCCGGCGGTAAATACCTCAAGCTCCACACCGTTGACGGCAATCATTTGGGATTGGGGGAAATCCATCATATCGGGAACCTCTATAAATGCGTGGTGCAATAGATTAGCGTGATGTCCGCGCACTGACACCTGTGTGTGTTGAATGAAAACTGGGGGACATATGAGAGCAATTGACGAAGACAAGCTGGGCCTCTTTGTAAAACAAACCGGTGGCATGGTGGCAGCCAGCTTCAATTGTGCCATTACGGTGCTCGGCGACCGCCTCGGTCTCTATCATGCCTTGGCCGAGTTAGGTCCATGCTCCAGTGAGGTATTGGCCTCTCACCTGACCCTTCACGAACGCTGGGTGAGAGAATGGCTTTATCAGCAAGCTTGCATCGGACAGGTGGATTACGTGGAAGGCTCCGGTCAATTTGCCATCTCGCCGGAGGCCTATGCGGTGTTGGCAGATGCGGATCATCCCGCCTATTTGATGGGCGGTTTCGATTCTGCGCTGGCGGTTTTCCCTGCGGTGAGCAAGCTGGAGAACGCCTTTCGTACCGGTATTGGTATGAGCTACGACGATCATGGCCCGAACTGCGCCTGCGGTATTGAGCGCATGGGGGCGTTTACTAAGAAAAATCGGTTGGTTGCTGAAATGATTCCGGTCATCCCCGGTATGCACGATCGACTGTCTGCGGGGGCGCATGTTGCAGATGTTGGCTGTGGCGGCGGTTTGGCTGTTATTGCGCTGGCTGAGGCTTATCCCAGAAGCACCTTCGTGGGATACGATACATCCGATGAAGCGCTTGCACGGGCGCGGTCAAATTTACAGGAGACAGGCCTGACCAACGTTCGGCTGTGCAACCCGTTTCAAGAGTCGTTGCCGGAAAATCCCGTCTTCGATCTCATCACGACCTTCGATGTCATTCACGACACGCCCTACCCGCAAGACTTGATTAGCCAGATTTACGGGGCGTTAAAAGACGACGGCCGTTGGCTGTGTGAGGACATTAAGGGATTCGACTCCTTTGAAGACAATCTCAAACACCACCCCATCGCGGCGCTCCTTTATGGGTTCTCCGTAACTGTGTGCATGAACAGCGGCTTATCCACTGCCGATGGCGCGGGCTTGGGGACGCTCGGGTTTACCGAGCCCTTGGCTCGCGATATGGCGGCCCAGGCAGGGTTTCGCGGATTCGAAGTGCTCGCGATTGAAAACCCGATGAACAATTACTACTTGCTCGGCAAATAGCAGAGCAAATATGCCTTGCAACAAGGCAAACTAGCGGCTTCTAAGAAGGACATAACATGACAAATTCCAAGCATCGCGGCCCCCAGGGTATGGGGTTCGACACGCTCTCGCTGCATGCAGGCCAAGTGCCAGACCCCACGACCGGTGCCAGAGCCACGCCGATTTATCAAAGTGCTGCGTTCGTTTTTCCAGATTCCGATGTGGCTGCCGGCCTGTTCAATATCGAGCGCGCAGGCCACGTCTATTCCCGTTTGTCCAACCCGACTAACGCGGTGTTGGAAGAACGTATGGCGGCGCTAGACCATGGCGTGGGCTCGGTGGTGACTGCCAGCGGTCAGGCGGCCCTTCATTTGGCGATCACGACAATTTTGAGCGCCGGTGATCATATTGTGTCGTCGCGCTCTGTGTATGGCGGCACGCACAACCTGCTGGAATACACGTTGTCGCGTTTCGGTATTTCCACGACCTTTGTAGACCCTCGAGACATAGATGCCTTTGCCAACGCGATTCAAGCCAATACCAAGCTGGTGTTTGGTGAGGTGCTGGGCAATCCTGGACTGGAGGTGCTGGATATTCCCTCGCTCTCCGAAGTGGCTCATGCCCACCATCTACCGCTGTTAATCGACGCAACCTTCGTCACCCCTTACCTGTGTCAGCCAATTGAGCTTGGGGCTGACTTGGTTGTGCATTCGGCAACAAAATTTCTCAGCGGCCATGGTGTGGTTGTCGGCGGCGTGGTGGTGGATGGCGGCACGTTTGACTGGCAAAGCAGTGACAAGTTTCCGACGTTGAGCGAACCCTATGTCGGTTTTCATAATCTGGTGTTTGCCGATGAATTTGGTCCGGCGGCGTTTATCACTCGTGCGCGCAAAGAGGGTATTCGTGACTTTGGTGCCTGCATGGCGCCCATGACCGCCTTCCAGATTCTGCAAGGTTTAGAGACGCTGCCGCTGCGCATGCAAAAGCATGTGGCGAATGCCTTGGAAGTGGCGGCGTATCTGGAACAACACGATATGGTGGCGTCGGTATCCTACCCCGGTCTGCCAAGTCATCCGGATTATGAGTTGGCGCAAAAGATGCTGCCCAAGGGCTGCGGCGCAGTATTCAGTTTCGAGATTAACGGGGGCCGTGACGCAGGGCGCGCCTTTATTGAAAGCCTGAATGTCTTCTCACATCTAGCCAATGTGGGGGATGCTAAGTCCTTGGTGATTCATCCCGCAAGCACCACGCACCATCGCGTTGACGAAGCCAGTTTGCTGGCCTCTGGAATTGGCCCGGGCTTAGTGCGCCTAAGTGTTGGCTTGGAAGACGCCAAGGATCTGATTAACGATCTCAAGGGTGGACTGAGGGCCGTAGAGAAATTACACAAACAGGCGGCAGCACAGCAGGCGGAGAACAGGTCTTGATTATTCAGCTAGACGGCAAAAATGTGGGTTTCAGTAACGGCAGCGGCCACCCTGCGGACAATGCCCCAGCGATCTTTTTCGTCCACGGCGCGGGTATGGACCATACCGTATGGGTGATGCCCGCCCGATACTTCGCGCGCCATGGATACCGTGTTATGGCGGTGGATTTGCCCGGACATGGAAAAACGGAAGGCCCGGCATTGGACTCGGTAGACGCCATGGCCGATTGGTTAGGCCGTCTGATCGAAGCGTCGGCGGCCCAAGCCAGCGACGTCACCGTGATGGGCCACAGTATGGGGAGCCTGGTGTGTATGAGCCTGGCGGCACGCTATCCGGCACTGATCGATCAATTGGTGCTGTTGGGGACCTCGGCACCCATGCCGGTGGCGGATGTTCTGCTTAATGCAGCCGAAGACAATGACCACGCGGCCATTGATATGGCCAATACCTGGAGTCACGGACAACGCAGCCAGCTGGGTGCCAGTGATAATCCGGGGACGTCCAATTTGCATATGGGGGAGCGTCTGCTAGAGCGAGTCGCCGACGATGTCTACTTTAAGGACTTTTCCGCCTGCAATGGCTTCACGACAGAGCACTACGATCCGATTCTGGCGCCGACGCTGATCCTAACCGGTGACGAAGATAAGATGACGCCG
>JAACDS010000285.1 GCA_009936895.1 Pseudomonadota bacterium | reverse complement strand
CCGCCATAACCGCCGAGACCTAGTTGCGGCGTACACGTTATCCGAAGGTAGAACCATGATCGTAAAGCCCCGAATTCGAGGATTTATCTGCACCACAGCGCATCCAGCTGGCTGTGCTGCTCACGTCAACCAACAAATTGATTATGTTACCGGTCAGGGCGATGCTGCCGACGGCGTCTTTGGCAACGTGTTGGTGCTCGGCTGCTCGGGTGGCTATGGGCTTGCAAGCCGCATCGTTGCAGGCTTTGGCTGTGGAGCCAAAACCCTCGGGGTTTCCTTTGAAAAGGCGCCGACAGAGAGCAAAACCGCATCAGCGGGTTGGTACAACAACAAAGCCTTTGAAGCGCGGGCTGCCGAGCACGGTTTGTATGCCAAGACACTGGATGGCGATGCATTTTCCGACGCCATGCGCGAGGAAGTGCTTGAGGCGATCAAGGCCGATTTAGGGCACATCGATCTGGTGGTTTATAGCCTGGCCTCGCCGGTACGCCAGCATCCGAAAACCCAGGTGCTGCATCGATCCAGCATCAAACCGCTGGGCGAAGTACTGGACATCAAAACCGTTCACGTTGAAAAGGGCGAAGTGTCCAATGTGGCGTTAGAGCCTGCGACGGCGGAAGAAATCGCCGACACCGTCACGGTAATGGGCGGTGAGGATTGGGAATATTGGATGGATGCCTTGCTGACGGCCGATTTACTGGCACCCAACGCCAAGACCGTTGCCTACACCTACATCGGTAGCGAACTCACGTGGCCGATTTATTGGGAGGGTACCTTGGGCAAGGCCAAGGCGGACTTGGATCGTGCCAGCGCGCAGATTCAACAAAAGCTGCAGTCGATTGGCGGCGACGCTCGGGTGGCCGTGCTAAAGGCAATCGTCAGTCAGGCCAGTGCGGCGATTCCCGTTGTGCCGCTCTATGCGGCCTTGTTGTTCCGGGTCATGAAAGAGCAGGGCAGCCACGAAGAATGTATTGAACATATCGATCGACTGTTTGCGAGCCAACTGCAGCCAGAGGCCGAGATGCGTTTGGATGAGGCGGGTCGCATTCGCGTCGATGATTTGGAACTCGCGGATCGGGTGCAGGCCGAGGTAAAAAGGCGTTGGCCCCTGGTGGACACCGAAAACCTTCCCGAGCTGGGCGATTTGACGGGTTTTCGCGAGGATTTTCTCAAGATTTTTGGCTTTGGTATCGACGGCGTGGATTACGACGCTGACGTGGATCCACAGCGCATTAGCTGATTCGCAGCGCATTACTATTTTTTTCTAAGGGAAGCAGATGGACAAAGTCTTCTTACAGGCCTGCCGAGGCGAACAGACCTCGCATACGCCGATTTGGCTGAATCGTCAGGCCGGTCGCTACATGCCCGAATATCATCAGGTTAAGGCGGATCTGCCCAGCCTGGATTTTTTCATAAATCCCGAGAAGGCAGCTCAAGCCACCCTGGACGCCCAGCGCATTCTCGGCGTAGATGCGGCGATTATGTTTGCAGACCTGCTGCCCATCTTGGAGCCCATGGGTTTGAATCTCGAGTACGTGCCGGGTCAAGGGCCGGTATTCGATAACCCGATTCGCACTGCAGCCGATGTGGCCAATCTTGCCACGGCACCAGCCATCGAGCATACGCCCTACATCGCTGATACCGTGCGCTGTATTAACGAAGGTCTGCCCAAGGAGATTGCGCTGATCGGCTTTGCCGGGGCCCCCTTTACCCTAGCGTCCTATGCCATCGAGGGTAAGGGTTCACGAAACTACGTGTTCGTCAAAAAGATGATGTACGAAGCCCCGGAGCTTTGGCACGAACTGATGGCCAAGCTTACTGGCCAGCTCGCCAGTTATTTGCAGCTGCAGATCAGTGCCGGGGTCGAAGCGGTTCAGCTGTTCGATACCTGGGTGGGTAATCTGTCGATCTACGACTACCGCACCTACGTGGAGCCGCACCTAAAATCCTTAGTGGATTCGTTAGCCGGTACGGTGCCAGTCATTTACTTTGGCACCGGCAACTATCATCTGCTGCCTGCCGTTAATGAGCTGAACATCGATGTGTTAGCTTTTGACTGGCGCACGCCCCTGAAACCGACCTGGGATCAGCTGGGCTGCACCGCCGTGCAGGGCAATCTTGATCCCATCGTGCTATGCGCCGATCAAGCCTCGGTTGCGTCCCAGTCCCAGTGGTTGTTGGACCAAGTCGATGGCCGGGCGGGGCATATCTTCAATTTGGGCCACGGCATCATCCCGGAAACCCCGGTGGATAACGTTAAGTTTCTGGTGGACTATGTTCACGAACAGAGCAGTCGTTAAAAAAGGATTGAACCGGGAGGCGGCTATGCCGACGTGGTTATACAAGGGTCTGGGTGCAGCGATCGGTGTTTTGGTGCTTTATCTGGTGCTGGTATTTGGGGCTTCCGAGAGCGGTGAAGTCGTTCAGTTGGTGACTGAGGATACTCAAGGCGAAGCAGTCACCACGAGACTGTGGGTTGCGGATACCGACGGTGCTATGTGGCTGCGGGCTGGCGATGGTGCTTCTGGCTGGTATCAACGGTTGACGGCTCACAGTGCGGACAATCCTGCGACGCTGATTCGTGGTGATCAAACCTATGCCATAACCGCCTCGCCTGAACCTCAGCGCATCGCAGAAATCAATCAGCTCATGGCCCACAAGTACGGTGCGGGTGATACCTTGGTTGGAATGCTCGCAGGCTCTCCGGAGTCTGGTATCGCGGTCAGAGTCGTCGTTTCTGCGAACTGATCTTGCGAGGTTGGCTCATCGTTAAAGTGCGAAGTCTGCTGGTGGCGCATAGTCCCGAGGTAACAGGTTCGCCTCGTTTCGATCGGGTATCAGTAAGCCTTGGGCCGCTAGGGCCTTAAACAGCGCGGGTTCGGCGGATTGAGGCCAGCCGCGTTCAGCCTCAGCCCAGCAAGAAAGGCATACGTCCATTCGATACATTGGCAGCCTTCGCAGGTCTCTTGCCGTGCCGCAGAACGCGCAAGCGGCGTCTTCCGCCACGACTAACCCAGATACTTGTCGGTTACAGCGCCTTCGCTGGCGGATGAGACGAGCTGCGCGTACTTGGCCAACGTGCCGCGTTGGGTGTAGGCCTCAGGGGCCTGCCACTTGGCTTGGCGTGCGGCGAGCTCCTCATCACTGACGTGCAGGTTAATTTCGGCGTTATCCGCGTCGACGGTTATGGTGTCACCGTCCTCAACTAAGGCGATGGGGCCACCCAGATGCGCTTCCGGGGTCACATGACCAATCACGAAACCGTGGGAACCACCCGAGAACCGGCCATCGGTCAGCAGTGCGACATCCTGAGAGAGTCCGCGACCGTTGATGGCACTGGTGGGGCTGAGCATTTCCCGCATGCCCGGCCCGCCTTTCGGCCCTTCGTAGCGCACAATAACGACGTCGCCTTTCACGACAGTGCCGTCCATGATCGCTGCCATGGCCGCTTCCTCACCGTGAAAGCAGCGTGCCTTGCCGGTAAACGTCAGGCCTTCGTGGCCAGTGATCTTTGCCACCGCGCCCTCAGGTGCCAGATTGCCGCGCAAGATCACCAGGTGACTGTCTTTTTTGATGGGGTTCGACAGTGGCCGGATGATCTGTTGATCCGCTGGATAGTCGGCGACGTCGGCCAAATTTTCCGCCATGGTTTTACCGGTGACCGTCATGCAGTCACCGTGCAGAAGCCCTTCTTGTAGCAGTGTTTTCATCAGCGGCAGGATGCCACCAATCTCAATCAGTTCGCTCATGGCATAAACGCCAGCGGGCCGCATATCGGCGAGTACCGGTACCCGTTTGCCGACGCGACTGAAGTCGTCAATGCTCAAAGGAATGTTGGCGGCATGAGCAATGGCCAACAGATGCAGCACGGCATTGGTGGAGCCTTCCAGTGCGATGGTCAGCGTGATGGCGTTCTCGAACGCCTCTCGACTTAGGATGTCGCTGGGTTTGATGCCCAGCGTGATCAGATGACGTACGGCCGCGCCAGCATTGTAGCTGTCCTGCTTTTTGTCCTGGCTCACGGCGTTCTGTGCCGAACTGCCGGGCAGTGACAGACCTAAGGCTTCCATGGACGATGCCATGGTGTTGGCCGTATACATACCCCCGCAGGAACCCGGGCCGGGAATCGCGGTGGCTTCCACGTCT
>JAACDS010000284.1 GCA_009936895.1 Pseudomonadota bacterium | reverse complement strand
GTTTGGCGCAATCAGGGTTTTGGCAACCTTGGCGACGAAAGCTGGCTGTTACGCAATTTTGATCAGATTCGCTATCAAGAAGTGGATGCCAAGGAGTTGCTGGAAATCCGCGACGCGTGCGCCCGCCGGGAATATTTCCCGACAACCCAAGGCACTCAGTTGCAGCTCAGTGCCTACGAGGAAGAACTGGGAAATAACGCTGATCAAATTCACACATTTCGTGATACCCGAAGACAAGCCTTTGCTGCTGAGCTAGAGGTTTGGAAACAGTCCGAAAGTTTGACTTTTACGACGGCCAAGGTCCCGGCGCAGGCCGAGCTCAGCGAGCAGCAGCTCGACGGGGTAACCATTAGCTGTCCCATCAGCGCCTCAGTTTGGACGCTGCTCGTCGACGATGCGGAAGCAGTGGAAGAGGGCCAGGAGGTGGCGATTCTAGAGTCGATGAAGACCGAAGTGCCCCTGACCGCTACGGCAGCGGGTACGATTACGTGGTTGGTTGCTGAAGGTCAAACTGTGACGGCAGGACAACGGGTAGCAGTAGTCGCGTCATAACTGGAGTGCATATTGCGGGTGCTTTTGGCAGTCTTGTCGTAACTGTGCCGACTAACGAGGAGAAAGCAATGGATACGTATCAAGGTGGTTGCCATTGCCAAGTCGTTCGGTTCACGGTTCAGCTCGACGATCCGACGCAAGAGCTCTATCGCTGCAATTGTTCATTGTGTCGAAAAAAGGGCATCGTGATGAAGGCCGTTGCAGACACGGATTTCGATGTGATTTCGGGCCACAAGCACCTGTCGCTCTATCAATGGAATAAGGGGATTGCTGAGCATTTTTTCTGCTCTGCGTGCGGTGTTTACACTCATCACCGACGGCGTCGCAATCCCCGTCAGTTCTCGGTCAATATCGAATGTCTGGATGGCATGGAGATGCCCGAGGCCTTTAGCGTGGGGCTGGTGAACGGGCTCGAACACGACTGATCAAGGCCACGGCCATTGATAGGCTCTAGTGCCAAATAGGGGCCATTGGGCCCCGTTTGGTTGTTGGCCTTCAGTTGGGAGGCGTTAGGTGCCGGTCCAGTTCGGCGCGCGCTTCTCGGCAAAGGCGACTGGGCCCTCTTTTGCGTCATTGGAGCTGAACACAGACTTTTGCAGCGGTATCTGCATTTCCCAAAGCTTGTCCTCCTCGATGCCCATGGCCGCGGCACGTACCAAGGTTTTCGATGCATTGACCGCCAGCGGGGCGTTTTCGGCAATGCGCTCTGCTAAAGCAATTGCTGCGGGCAGCGCCTCACCGGCTTCGGTCAACGAGCTCAGAAGGCCCGCGTCCAGTGCTTCCTCAGCGGTAATGGGCTCGCCAGTCAGCGCCATTTCCATGGCTTTGGCGTAGCCGACCCGGGCTGGCAGTCGGAACACGCCACCTGCGGCAGCGAACAATCCAACCTTGACCTCTCGAATACCGATCTTTGCGCCTTTGGCGGCGACAATAAGATCGCAGGTCAGCATGATTTCGCAGCCACCGGCGAGGGCGAAACCGTTAACCGCAGCAATCAGTGGCTTATTCGCGCCGGACCGAACGAACGTGTTTAGCGGGCCAATGTCTTCGCCCCGGGCAAAGGCTTTCAGATCCATGCCCGCGCAAAAAGCACGGCCGCTGCCGGTGATGACGCCGGCGGCTAATGAGTCGTCAGCATCCAGTTCCTGGATGGCTGTCCACAAGCCGTTGGACAGTGCGCCGTTGATGGCGTTCATGGCATCAGGGCGGTTTAAGGTAATCACCATGACGCGGCCGTGGCGTTCGACAATAATTGCTTGTTCTTCGCTCATTTCTCTCTCCATTGGATAAAACGTGCGACCAGCATCGCATGAAGTTGGGCCATGGAAAACCTGTCATGAGCTGTGTCGGCGAGCACCTTGATGTAGCATTTGCGCTTATCCCCAATCGATACAAACGTCATGGTGACATTGGAAGGCAAAATACGAGTGCCTCAGGCGCAGCGCGAGGCCACCGCAGAGGCATTGGTCGAGCATGTGGCGTTGACCCGGGCGGAAGCCGGCTGTTTGTTTTTCGAGGTCGTGCCTGATCCCGCCGATCCCGAGTGTTTCAGCGTTCGGGAGGCCTTTTTGAGCCCCGACGCCTTTGCCGCACATCAATCCCGAGTGGCAAACAGTGCGTGGGGCGCGCTGACTAAAGACTATCAACGTCAATACGAGGTCTCAGGTCTGGACGACCCGGTCAGTGAAGACGAGACGTGGATGACGAAAGCCTTGGCCTTGGCCGATTTGGCGAGTGCGGTAGGAGAAGTGCCCGTCGGAGCGCTTGTGGTTCTGGATGGGCAAATGATCGGTCAAGGCTTTAATCAGCCCATCACTGGTTGCGATCCAACCGCTCATGCTGAGATTGTTGCCCTGCGTCAGGCTGCTCAGATGCAGTCGAACTACCGACTCCCTGGAGCCGTTCTCTACGTCACCATCGAACCGTGTTTGATGTGCGTTGGCGCCTTAGTACACGCCCGGGTCGCGCGGGTTGTCTTTGGTGCTCGAGAACCTAAGGCAGGGGCATTGATCAGCCATCCCAAGGTTGACAACCACTCGACCAATCACCGGTTCGAGATCGTTGAAGGTGTGCTGAGCGATGTCTGTGGCCAACGAATGAGTCAATTCTTCTCGAAACGACGCTGACCGGAGCTCGTCTGGCGAGGAGTCACTGATTCCTCGTTCACATTGGTTTATTATTCGAGACTCTTTATCCCCCATAGGCAAGCACCTTGAACCTAACGTCTGGCTCTGTGTCTCCCTTACTTCTTGATGGCCCAGCGGCCCTGTCCGTTTTTGCTCTGGCCAAGGTTCAGGTCGACGTACCCGACATCGTCTATGCGGAATTTGTGCACTTACTGGAACTGGGGGAACAGTTGAACGACTCTCAGCTCGTTCAAGTGCAGCAGCTGTTGAGCTACGGACCAACGTTGGAGCTGCCCCCCAAACAAGGGCAACGCCTGACCACAGTACTGCCCCGCAGCGGTACGATTTCACCTTGGTCTAGTAAGGCCAGCGATATTTTTTCGCGCTGTGGGCTCGACAGCGTGCTTCGCGTGGAACGGGGTGTGCGTTGGTACATGGCAGAAGGGGGTAATGTTTCCGCCTTGAACCTAGAGGCCCTGCACGATCGCATGACAGAACAGTGTTGGTCTGCGGAATCTTTCGATGACTGGTTTGTCCAAGCATCACCGAAGCCCGTGGCTTCGGTGCCGCTGCTGAGCGAAGGGTTGGCTGCGCTGCAAGAGGCGAATGTTCGCCTGGGTCTGGCGCTGTCAGAGGATGAGTTTGAGTATCTTCAAGCCGCCTACCAAACCCTGCGGCGTGATCCCACCGACGTTGAGCTGATGATGTTCGCGCAGGCCAATTCCGAGCATTGCCGGCACAAAATTTTCAACGCTGACTGGATCGTTGACCAACAGCATCAAACGAAAACCCTGTTTGGCATGATTCGCAATACCCATCGTCAGATCAACGGCGAAGGCATTCTCAGCGCCTACAGCGACAATGCTGCGGTGATTGAGGGGCCTCAAGTGGACCGGTTATGGGTCAGTGCAGACACCCAGCAATACGCCTTTGCTGAAGAGCCCGTGCAGATCTTGATGAAGGTGGAGACTCACAATCACCCAACGGCCATTGCCCCCTTTGCCGGTGCTGCGACCGGTGCCGGCGGAGAAATCCGAGATGAAGGTGCGGTAGGCCGCGGGTCAAAACCCAAGGCGGGCCTGACCGGCTTTACCACGTCTCATTTGAATTTGCCCGAGCTGCCGCAGCCGTGGGAGCTGTCCACCGGCAAGCCCGATCACATGGTCTCTGCGCTGGACATCATGCTGGAAGGCCCCATCGGTGCCGCCAGCTTCAACAACGAGTTTGGCCGTCCTGGGATCAACGGCTATTTCCGCACCTTCGAGTATCAGCCGGTAGAAGGCGAGGCCGTTCGTGGATATCACAAGCCAGTGATGATTGCCGGTGGGGTTGGCAGTGTGCGTGACGAGCATGTTCATGCCCTTGGTTTCCCAGAGGGTACCGCCTTGGTGGTGCTGGGCGGCCCGGCCATGCTGATTGGACTCGGTGGCGGGGCAGCATCCAGTATGGCTAGCGGTAGCAGTGCCTCGGAGCTGGATTTTGCCTCGGTTCAACGGGGTAATCCAGAAATGGAGCGTCGCTGCCAGGAAGTCATCGACCGCTGCTGCGCCATGGGTGAGACCAACCCCATTTTGCTGATTCACGATGTGGGCGCGGGTGGTTTGTCTAACGCCCTGCCCGAACTCATTCACGACGCCCACACCGGCGGCCGTATCGAGTTAAGAGACGTGCTCAGTGCCGATACCGGGATGAGTCCGCTGGAAATCTGGTGCAACGAATCTCAAGAGCGCTATGTGTTGGGTATTCAAGCCGATCAACTGGCTGTCTTCGAAGCTCTATGCCAACGAGAACGCTGTCCTTACGCCGTGGTGGGGCGCTCTGTCGAAGGAGGACAGCTGTTAGTCGAGGATCAGCATTTTAATAACAGTCCAGTGGACCTTCCCTTAGAAGTCCTGTTGGGCAAGCCGCCCAAAATGACGCGCAGCTTTAACCGTGAACCCTCACGTCTACCCGCATTGACGCTTGACGACGTGACGCTGGAAGAAGCGATCAACCGCGTGCTCCACTTTCCTGCCGTTGCCAGTAAACAATTTCTGATTACCATTGGTGACCGCAGTATCACCGGAATGGTGGCGACACAGCCCATGGTCGGTCCTTGGCAGGTGCCGGTGGCTGACGCCGCGGTAACGCTGTCCGGCTATCGCACCTATGCCGGAGAGGCTTTCGCCATGGGCGAGCGCAGTCCATTGGCGCTGATCGATCCTAAGGCTGCCGCGCGCATGGCGGTGGCCGAGTCATTGACTAATATCGTTAGCGCGGACATCGAGTCATTGAGCCGAGTGGTTCTATCCGCTAACTGGATGGCCGCCGCCGGGGGCAATGCGGAAGAGCAAGCCCTCTTCGATGCGGTAACCGCGGTGGGCGAAGAATTTTGTCCTGCACTGGGTATCGCGATTCCTGTGGGCAAGGACTCTTTGTCTATGCAAACCCGTTGGCAGGACGGCGACGACGCCAAGTCCGTGGTGTCTCCGGTTACCCTGGTGGTGTCCAGTTTCGCACCGGTAACAGATACCCGTTTGACGGTAACGCCGGAACTTCAAGATCGGCATGACAGCGTGCTGGTACTGTTGGATCTGGGGTCGGGTTCGAGTCACCAGCGTTTGGGCGGCAGCGTGCTTGCCCAAGTGTATCGCCAGCTCGGCGATCAAGCCCCGGATGTGGAAGACCCGGAACAGCTCAAGGCTCTGCTGGATCTGGTCTTGAATTGGAAACGTCAGGGTAAAATTTTAGCCATGCACGACCGCTCCGATGGGGGGCTGCTCGCGACCTTGTTGGAAATGGCCTTTGCGGGTCGTATGGGCATTGATGTCGAGGTACCGGATAACGGCGACGTGCTGGGCGCACTGTTCAATGAAGAAATTGGCTTTGCGTTGCAGATCGCCGCTGAGGATCTGGAAGAATTGCAGGCATTGGCGCCGGCGAATTGTACGGTGGTGGGGCACATCCGCAGCGATGATCGTGTGGTCATCCGTCAGGGCCGTGCCGAGCTGTATGGCGCGGCGCGGGGTGAACTGCAACAGCAATGGGCTGAAACCAGTTACGTCATGCAGCGGCGACGCGATTCTGCCGCATGCGCCGATGAGGAATTTGCCGGTCTGCAACCTTCCCGAAAAGATAACCCCGGTCTTAGCGCACGTCTGACTTTTGACCCGTCTGAGGTCCCGGCAATGTTGAGTAAGGCCCGGCCGACCATTGCGATTTTGCGCGAGCAGGGTGTGAATGGGCAGATCGAGATGGCAGCGGCGTTCAGTGCTGCCGGTTTCGATTGCGTGGACGTGCATATGTCGGACTTGGTGTCGGGTGACCGCCAGCTTGCGGACTTTCAGGCCTTTGTCGCCTGTGGCGGTTTTTCCTATGGCGACGTGCTTGGCGCCGGTGGTGGATGGGCAAAAAGCGTATTGCTCGACGCGCGGCTGCGCGATCAATTCACGGCATTTTTTGCCGCAGACACGCTCTCACTCGGCATTTGCAACGGTTGCCAGATGCTCTCGCAGTTGCGCTCGCTGATTCCAGAGGCCGAATACTGGCCAAGCTTCGTGCGTAATCGCAGCGAACAGTTTGAAGGCCGCACGGTGATGGTACGAGTGGAAGCCAACAGCAGCCCGTGGCTTGCTGGTATGGCTGGCAGCGTTATACCGGTAGCCGTTGCCCACGGTGAAGGGCGGCCCGAGTTTCGCGACGGCGATCTAGCGGTAATGGAGCAGCGGCAGCAGGCGGCGCTGCGCTACGTGGATGCGCAGCATCGAGTGGCGAGTCTTTATCCAGACAACCCCAATGGCGCGCCGGATGGCCTAGCCGGACTGACCGCTGCCAATGGTCGGATATTGGCGCTGATGCCTCAGCCCGAGCGGGTCTATCGCAGCATTCAAGATGTCTGGCAGGATCCGAGCTGGGGTGAAGACGGGCCT
>JAACDS010000283.1 GCA_009936895.1 Pseudomonadota bacterium | reverse complement strand
GAGATCGCCATGCCAGCAAATGAAATTCTCGCCATTGGCATGTTCATCAGTTTCATCGCTCTCGTGTTTACAGGGTTTCCAGTCGCTTGGCTGCTTGGCGGGCTCTCCATCGTGTTTAGTGCCTTGGCCGTCGTTCTGGAGGCAGACTTTCATCTGGCTACCGGCATGGACTGGAGCTATACCTCGCTCACCGTCGAGCGTATTTGGAATGTGATGGAAAACTGGGTCATGGTCGCGCTACCCATGTTCATCCTGATGGGTCTACTGCTGGATCGCTCGGGCATTGCAAACCAGCTCATGCACAGCTTTGCACGACTGTTTGGCAATCTGCGGGGCGGCCTAGCCATTACCGTTACCGTGATCGGCCTGCTGCTGGCCGCCACAACGGGCATCATCGGAGCGTCCGTTGTGCTACTGGCACTGCTAGGCCTACCAGCCATGTTAGAGCAGAACTACGACAAGTCCTTGGCTGCGGGCACCGTCTGTGCGGTTGGCACCTTGGGCATCTTGATACCGCCGAGCATCATGTTGGTGCTGATGGCAGATCGCATGTCCATGAGCGTCGGTGATCTGTTTCTTGGCGCGGTATTCCCCGGCGCACTGCTCGGCAGTTTGTATATCGGCTACCTGCTGCTCGTGGGCTGGTTACAGCCTGAGCGCGCGCCTGCCGCACCCAGAGAACCGATAGACTGGGCAGCAATCAAGGAGCTGTTTTGGGCAATTTTACCACCGGGCTTTCTGATTCTCGCGGTGCTGGGCAGTATCTTTATGGGCTTGGCGACACCTACCGAGGCCGCAGGCGTCGGGGCTGGCGGTGCGCTGCTTCTTGCAGTTCTAAAGAAGCAGATGTCACGCACCGTGATGCGTGAGGTCCTACAAGAGACCACTCGCACGACCGCCTACATTTTCGCCGTGCTCCTCGGAGCCACGGCATTCTCGCTGGTACTGCGGGGTCTGGGCGGCGACGAGCTGATCGAAGGCGCGCTACTGTCACTGCCCTTCGAGCCCACCGGCATCATCATTGCCATTTTGTTTGCTACCTTTGTATTGGGCTTCTTTCTCGATTGGATCGAACTGACCCTAATCGTGTTGCCCTTAGTGGCGCCGGTGGTCGCCAATCTTGGCTTCGACCCCGTCTGGTTCACGATTTTATTTGCCGTTTGCTTGCAGACGAGTTTTCTCACCCCACCGGTAGGATTCGCAATCTTCTACCTCAAAGGGGTCGCGCCGGAAGGTATCGATGTCACCACCATTTACCGTGGGGTCATACCCTTCATCGCCCTACAGGTACTCGGGATGCTCTTTATTTTCAATTGGCAGGCCATTGTGACCTGGCTTCCAGCCCAAGCCTATGGATAACCGACTGCTGAACGGCGACAATTACACGCTCGTATGAGGCGAGCCAACACCCGTCCAATCATCCATCTGCCACCTTGAGGAATTCCGATGACCGCGTATCAAGTAGTCGCGCGCAACTTCAGTACCAGCAGCGAAAACCGCATGCACAGCGACGAAATGGCCAGTCGTTACGGCCTTCGCGGTGCCTTGGTGCCCGGCGTTGCGATTTATGGCCATTTGGTCAAGCCGTTCGTCGATCGCTTCGGCGCGTCATGGCTGGGAGACAGCTGTCTTGAGGTCAAATTGATCAAACCGAGCTATCACGGAGATCAGCTGAACATCGAATGGTCAGACGCGACCCAAGGGGTGACCGCGACCAACCAGCGCGGTGAGCTGGTGGCGATGATTGCTAGCCATGGAACGAGCGAGCTGCCTGAAGATCTGGGCCTGGAGGGCGAGGTGAAGGTGCCGGGTAGACCCGAAATCGCTTGGGACAATGTGTGTGTGGGTGAAGTGTTTTCGCCACGTGCGTTGAAGCTGAGCGGTCAGGAAAACAAGAGATACAGCGACGAAATCGGCGACGAAGACGCGCTCTATCAAACGCATATTCACCCTCACTACTTGCTGTCTTTGGCCAATGAGGCCTTGATGCAGGAATACATCATGCCGGCTTGGATTCATGTGAAATCTAAGATCACCCACCGTTCGGCCCTGCGTGTTGGCAACGAAGTACTCATGCGCAGCGTGGTCACAGACCGCTGGGAGCGTAAGGGCCATCAGTTCATCGCTTTCCATCTGACGTTCTGGCACAACGAACGTGTGGCCGTCGACATAGAACATCATGCGATTTTTCGGATCGCCGAATGATGCGACTGGCCGTATTGGCTTCCCACGAGGGCTCGACGTTACAAGCATTGATCGACGCCTGCGCCACCGGTGAGCTGGATGCGCAGGTCGTTCTTGTGATCAGCAACAACAGTCAGGCAGGGGCCTTGCGTCGCGCCGACGCAGCAGGCATTGCAGGACATCATATCAGCGGCAACACACACGGCTCTCCAGAGGTAGCAGACAACGCCATGGTCGCTGTACTCACTGACGCGAAGGTAGATTGGGTTTTATTACTCGGCTACATGAAAAAAATGGGCGACGAGGTGCTGAACCACTACAGCGGACGAATCATCAACACGCATCCCGCATTGCTGCCGGCCTTCGGCGGCCAAGGCTTTTTTGGCCGCAAAGTACACGAGGCTGTGCACGCAGCTGGCGTGCCAGAATCTGGCGCCACCCTGCATCTGGTGGGCAGTGAATACGACACAGGCCCGATCATCGCTCAGATCACAGTACCCGTGTCCGCCAGTGATGACGTCGATGCCATTGAGCATCGCGTCAAAGCGGCTGAAAAAAAACTGCTGCTCGATACGCTGAAAGACATCGGCAGCGGCAAGGACCCGTCCGGCTAAGAGCGGCCCAACAAACTCTTCGCCTCGACGTGGAGCGCTTGGGTAGCAGACGCCAGTACCGTGCCGCCCAGACTGGGATTACCACCCTCCCAACTGGTGATTGTCCCGCCAGCACCTCGCACAATGGGCATCAACGCCTGAATGTCGTAAGCGTTCAACCCGGCCTCGACACCAAGATCCAACGACCCCATGGCCAACATACCGAACAGATAGCAATCACCACCCATTTTTGTCAGCTTGGTGGCTTGGCTGAGCTGCTTAAAACGTCCTTGTTCAGAGGCCGACAACCAACCGATTCCGGTTGTGGATAGGCAGGCTTCGTCAACCCGCTCACAGGCACTGCTGACCAGCGGCTGAGACTGTCCGCCGTGCTCGAACCAGGCCGATTCGTTATCGCCGCTGAAAAGTTCATCCGTGTAGGGCTGATACATCACGCCAACAATGGGCTGCTCGCCATCAAACAGGGCCAGCAACACTCCCCAGTGCAGCATGCCGGTCATAAACGCTCGTGTGCCATCGATGGGGTCAATCACCCAAGTCAAACCGTTACCAGGCATGAGGCCATACTCTTCGCCAAAAATGCCGTGCTCGGGATAGTCTTTTTCGATAGCCGCCCGAATCACCCGTTCTCCTGCCTGATCCGCCAGCGTCACCGGATCAAAGCCGCCATCCTCTCGTTTGTTTGCTACCTGCAGGCGCGATCTGAAATACGGCAGGATCGCTTCTCCGGCGGCGCGGGCTGCCGAGCGTGCGAAGCGCAAATATTCTGCTTTCTGATCGGCGGACACGGCAATCGCTG
>JAACDS010000032.1 GCA_009936895.1 Pseudomonadota bacterium | reverse complement strand
ATGCATTTCGATATCGTAGTGCGCGCTGCTCAGTGCCTGCCAAATCCCGTTCAGATCTGGATGCACTCCATCGGCTCCTCTGGGTGCCTTGTAATCCTGAGCGATCGCGGATGTTGCCACCCCCAGTAGTGCACTTAAAACAAGCAAAATTCGCATGGAGCTCCCCTCATGAATTGTTTTTGACCAAGTAGGATGCTCCCACCGCTGCCAAGACGCGTCAAGACGAGATGCAAGGATCGACCCCAGGCGACATGGGTCTTTGCTCGCGAATACGCCAGCGGCCCTTGAGCGCGCTTGATTCGGACGGGAACGAAGCCCAACATGTTGATCGGGTTGAGCAGCAGCTCGACAACATAACGTTACTGTCTTAGTAACGGGTTACGAGTCGGACAAAATGGAGAGCGAGATGGGATTATTGGATGGAAAAGTAGCAATTGTCACCGGAGCTGGCGGCGGATTGGGTCGCGCCCACGCGATGTTGTTAGCTCAGCTCGGTGCAAGTGTCGTGGTTAACGACTTGGGTGGTTCTCGGGATGGCACCGGCAGCAGCAACAGTATGGCGGATACTGTCGTTGAGGAAATTCGTGCAGCCGGCGGTCATGCGGCCGCTACCTACGGGTCTGTGACCGATGATGCGGCCGCGGCGGCAATGATCCAATGCGCTGTCGATAATTTTGGTCGATTGGACATCCTGATCAACAACGCTGGCATTCTACGTGACCGTTCATTCAAGAACATGACCGATGGCGAATGGGATGCGGTGATTGACGTGCACCTGCGCGGCAGCTATCTGGCAACCAAACACGCGTGGCAGCAAATGCTGACGCAAGGTGAAGGCGGTCGAATCATCATGACCAGCTCCACATCGGGACTGATCGGCAACTTCGGCCAGGCCAATTACGGCGCAGCCAAAGCTGGTGTGGCCGGGTTTATGCGAGTGCTGGCGCTGGAAGGTATGAAATACGGTATCACGGTGAACGTGTTGGCACCGGCCGCCCTGTCACGCATGACCGAAGATTTGATGCCAGAAAGCGAGGAAACCGCCGTGCGCATGGCCCCAGAGAAAGTGTCGCCAACCGTAGCGTGGTTATGCACGGATGCGGCAGCGAAAGTCACTGGGCGACAATTCTGCGTGAGCGGCAACCGCACGACCCTTCTCTCTTGGCAATACGATGTACTGGCTGAAAAGGATTCGATGTCTGAGCCTTGGACTGTTGAAGCCATTGGCGAGCAGATTGAGGCTAGCATGGACAATTGGCCGAAGCTGCTGAAGCCCATGGAGGTTTAGCGGTTCGAGGAGGCCCGGCCGGTGTGACTCACCGTCGGGCCATCCGCTTCACGGGCAAGACGATATTTTGTGTTTTATTGTCATATTGTCATGTAATTGTCATAAATGACTTTCATCCTCCGCACTGCATCACATCGCGGAGATCTCCATGTCATTACTTCTACGCAGCGGTCGCTCTTTTGCCGCCACAGTCGCCATTTTCCTGAGCTTGAGCACACCCACCGGGTGGGCCGATGCCCAAGCGGATACCATCGCGGAGCTACGCGCTCAGTTAGTCGCTCTCACAGCGCGTCTTGAAACCCTTGAAGCCCAGCAGCAGCAAACCCACGTTGCCGTTCAGGCCAACAGTATTGAGGTTGCCGAAACAAAGACCCTGTCTCAATCAGCCATCGCCTCGAGCACGGTCTCGCCAGCCAAATCGGCAGAATCGAGGCTAAAATACGGCGCCGATGTCCGATACCGATTCGAATCCTTTAATATTGAAGACACCCCAGACAGGCATCGCAACCGGATTCGGGCGCGTGTCGATGTCAAGGCAACGGTGTCCGATGAAATGCTTCTCGGCTTCGCACTTGCCAGCGGCAGTGATGATCCGATCTCTAGCAACCAAACCTTGGGTGACAACGATTCCTCCAAGCAGGTGAATATCGATCAAGCCTATATCCGTTTTCAACCAACGGGCCGACACACCGATCTCTATGCCGGCAAGTTCAAAAACCCACTTTACCGTGCTGGCGGCAACGGTTTGCTCTGGGATGGCGACTTGCGGCCTGAAGGCCTTGCAGCCAAGTTTTCTCGGAACGATGTCTTCGTCAATGCGCTAGCAACATGGATCACCGAATCGAAGGCTGGAGACGACATTTTGTTGCTTGGCACCCAGTTGGGAATCAAAACATCCGTTTTTGATTCGGCCTCACTCGTTGCCGGCTTGGGCTACTACGAGTACACGGGAATTCAAGGGTCTGCAGAATACATACCGGAGAAACCTCGTGGTAACCGCGTGACGGATCAAGGCAGATACCTTAGCGGTTTTGATTTGCTTGAGGGATTTGCTGAGCTCAAATTCCCAACCTCTTTTGGTAAAGCATCGGTTTACGCAGATTACGTTAAGAACCTTGGTGCGGATGATTACGATACGGGCTACACCCTGGGAGCGAAAATTGGCCTGTCGGACTGGAGCTTTGGTTGGGCTTACGAAAGCATCGAAGCGGACGCGGTTTACGCGCAACTGACTGACTCGGATTTTGGCGGTGGCGGCACCGATTCTGAAGGCCACAGGTTTTCGGCAAGCTACGCCATCAGCAAGAAAATCAAGCTAGGTGGAACGGTGTTTCTGAACGACAGAAACGTGGATTTTGGTAACGAGCAGGATTACCAGCGATTCATGCTTGACCTCTCCGTAAAATATTAGTCGGGGCGTTTCAAAGCGTGATCAGAACCCGAATACATGTTGTCATTGGTTTGTCACAACAAAGGCACACAATCACGATGTCGGATCAGTGATCTTGTGATGCCCACGGAGTCGGTAGACAAATGAGACCAATGAGTGAACTGCAGCTGATCACGATGCTTACGGCCATTGCAATTGGCGGGGGGCTGCTGACAGGACAGATGGGGTGGTGCTTTTTCCTCGCCGCCGCCGCTTGGGGCATTCGTCAGTACGGTGAGTTCGAGCAACTTCGGCAGTGGGCCAAGCGCCCCCTCAAATTACCGCCAAACGTTTCGGATTCCTGGTACGAACTGGCGATCACTCCCTATCGCCAGCTCGGTCGAGAACGCCAACGCACCCGGGCGACGTTGGCCCGGGTCAGAGAAATCATCGGTGTCACCGAAATGATCCCCGATGCGGTGATTCTGTTAGACGAGGCCGGCAGCATTGAGACGATGAATAGCGCGGCCAGAAGACTGTTCAATCTGAAAAAAGAGGACATAGGCTTGGGGCTCGGCAGTATTGTGCGAAGTCCAGATTTTGCCGCATTTCTGCGTAACGACGTAGCTGAAGCGCCGTTAGAGTTCACCTCCCCTTTGAACCCCGAACAGCAGCTTGAAGCTCGGAGCTTCGAATCCGAATCCTTGCGAAAACTCATTTTGGTTCGCGACATCACCTCGTCGAATCGGTTGCTGACGATGCGCCAGCAATTTGTGGCCAATGTGTCTCACGAATTACGAACACCGCTGACCGTGGTGAATGGCTACCTAGAGGCCATGGAAGACCCAAGCGCATCGGATGAACTGCGTCTGCAGCTCATTGGTAAGTTTGCAACGCCGATGAGTCGGATGCAGGCATTGGTAGAGGATCTGCTGCTGCTCACCCAACTGGAAGCGGCTACGGATATCACGGAACCCCGGCTGATCTCTATGACTCAGGTGATTAAGGGTGCGGTGGATGAGCTGCAATCGCTTCAGCGCAGTCCGGGACAAATAATCGTCCGCTGCGAATCAGAGCAAAAAGTGATCGGCAGCGAAAAAGAGTTGCATTCGGTGTGCACCAATTTGCTGAGCAACGCACTGCGCCACAGTGGCAGCAGCGACAAAATTGAAATCTCTTGGGCAGATACAAAGGACAACGTTCGGCTGACAGTGGCCGATAACGGTACGGGGATTCCAACGGAGTATATCGATCGACTGACGGAACGCTTTTTCCGCGTCGACGTGTCAGGGGCGCAAGCGCGTGGCGGCACCGGGCTCGGTTTGGCCATCGTCAAGCATGTGCTCAAACGACATGACTCAGAGCTGCACATCGAGAGCACCCTCAATGAAGGGAGCAAGTTTTACTGTGAGTTCAGACCCGCGCAGGAAGATCGACATTTGGCGACGGAAAACGTCGTCTGACGGGTAAGAAGCCGGCCTTAATTAAGGGTGGCGTTAATTTGAAAATGATGGAAATGGTTCATAACTGGAGTTATTTAATGATT
>JAACDS010000282.1 GCA_009936895.1 Pseudomonadota bacterium | reverse complement strand
GATCCAATATCTGAGTCCAAGAATAGACGCTTGATGAGCCGGCCGCCTGGTATAAGATTTGGTGGCGTGTTCTGCACGCCGTAGCAAGGGTTCGTAACGCATCCGTAAAGGGTTGGAGCCGTATGTCAGATACGAGATCGGGAAAATCGTTTGGCGGTGAGGTGGATCATCGGGCCCAGCAACTGTTGAAGCTGCTGGTGGAGCACTACATCTCTGATGGAACGCCTGTGGCGTCCAAAGCTCTTGCCATGCTACCCCAGGTTCAGGTCTCCTCGGCCACGGTTCGGAACGTCATGGGAGACTTGGAAGCGATGGGGTTGGTGAGTTCGCCCCACACATCGGCGGGCAAGATACCCACTCAGCTGGGCCTGCGTTTTTTCGTCGACACGTTACTCAGTGTTGAACCTTGGCAAGAGGATCGTGTGGAGCAGCTTGAAAACGAGCTGAATCCGAACATGAGCCCAAGCGAGCTGCTGGCGACAGCTTCCGAGATGCTGTCTCAATTCACACAGATGACGTGTCTGATAACAACGCCACGAAAAAATCAGGTCAATTTGCGTCAGCTCGAGTTTATGCGTTTGGACGAACACCGGATTTTGGTGATTTTGGTGTTGGATGACCGCGAGGTACAAAATCGGGTAATCCACGTCGAGGAACCGTTTTCGGACAATGAGTTGTCTCAGGCAGCGGCGCTGATTAATCGAGAATTCGGCGGCAGGCCATTAATGGAAGTGCGGCACTCGGTTATTGGCAGCATGCGTGAAGACAAGGAGCAAATGGACGCCTTGATGCAGCGGGCCTTGGACGTGGCGGCCCAAGCCATGCCCGGTAGCGATGGGGATGGACAGGAGCTGTTGGTCAGCGGCGAACGCCGACTTCTGGATTTCTCGGCAGATACGTCTGTGGTGAAAAGTTTGTTCGAAGCAATATCAAAAAAGGGCCGGGTGCTTACCTTGCTCGATCAATGCCTTGAAAGCACCGGGGTGCAGTTGTTTATTGGCAAAGAGTCCGGCTATCGCCCGTTGGGTGATATGTCATTGGTGACATCGTCTTATCAAGTCAACGGTGAGCTGGCCGGGGTTCTCGGTGTGATCGGACCCACTCGCATGGATTACAAAGACGTCATCCCAGTCGTCGATGTCACGGCCAAGGTGCTCAGCGCGGCGATGCGCAACGGTTCCTGAATCCCCGACGGCATAGAATCTGCCGTCACCCCTTGTTTTCTTTCGCGCTACCCCTATAAAGCCCCAGCAAAGGGCGAATGAGGCAAAGATATGGGTAACGAACCGGTGAACGAATCGGAATCAGAAAAGCAAGGCGATGAGCTGCAGAACGACGAAGGCGGCGAATCGGGTCAGTCTTCGGGCGAACAAGAGGTTCATTCTGACGCCCAGCAAGCAGACCCAGAGCAGTCGAGCGAGGTGGTGGATACCGGCGAGCAGGCAGACGAACTGGCTAAGGTGAAAGACCAGCTGTTGCGAACGATCGCAGAGATGGAAAACGTGCGTCGTCGATCCCAGCGTGACGTAGAGAATGCCCACAAATTCGCGGTGGAAAAACTGCTCGGTGATCTGCTGCCCGTACTGGACAGCTTGGAGAAAGCCGAAGAGGTCGCCAAAGCGACGGACAACGCGGCCAGTATGGCAGAGGGCATCAGTCTGTCGCTCAAGCTGTTTGTCGGCATTCTGGAAAAAGCAGGCGTCGCCGTGGTCCATCCCATCGGTGAACCCTTTGACCCCCAGCTGCACGAGGCCATGGCCATGGTGCCGAATCCAGATGCAGAGCCGAATTCGGTCATGGACGTAATGCAACGCGGTTATACCCTGAACGGTCGATTGGTCAGAGCGGCCAAAGTCATTGTGGTGAAAGGCGAGTAATTGTCAGGCGCGACGGTTTCAGACCTTGAAGAAATCGCGTTCGACCAAACATAGACAGCATCGTAGAAGACAACACTGATTTATTTTTAAAGATTTGAGGGTGGCAAACGTTTCACCTTGAACGAGTACTAGCGGAGAAGAAGATGGGAAAGATTATTGGTATCGACTTGGGCACGACCAATTCTTGTGTATCGGTTTTAGATGGTGGTGACGCGCGAGTCATCGAAAACTCTGAGGGTGATCGAACCACGCCTTCCATTATCGCCTATACCGAAAATGGCGAGATTTTGGTCGGGCAAAACGCTAAGCGTCAAGCAGTAACGAATCCCCACAACACCGTGTTTGCGGTGAAGCGTTTGATTGGTCGTAAGTTCAAAGACGACGTCGTGCAGAAAGACATCAAGATGGTGCCCTATAAGATAGCTGCCGCTGGAAACGGGGATGCGTGGATCGATGTGAGCGGTGAGCAATTGGCGCCTCCGCAGATCTCTGCCGAAATTCTTAAAAAGATGAAAAAGACGGCCGAAGAATACTTGGGTGAAGACGTTAGCGAAGCGGTAATCACCGTTCCAGCCTACTTCAACGACTCTCAGCGTCAGGCGACGAAGGATGCGGGCAAGATCGCGGGCTTGGATGTTAAGCGCATCATTAACGAACCAACAGCAGCGGCGTTGGCCTATGGCTTAGATAAGAATCGCGGCGACGCAAAAATCGCCGTCTATGATCTGGGTGGCGGCACCTTTGACGTATCGATTATCGAGATTGCCGAAGTGGACGGCGAGCATCAGTTCGAAGTGCTCTCGACCAATGGTGACACGTTCTTGGGCGGTGAAGACTTTGATCTTAAGATCATCGACTTTTTGGCCGATGAGTTCAAAAAAGAAAACGGCGTGGACCTGCACAGCGACCCTCTGGCGTTACAGCGACTTAAAGAGGCGGCGGAGAAAGCCAAGATCGAGTTGTCGAACAGCCAACAAACCGAGGTCAATCTGCCCTACATCACTGCAGATCAAACTGGCCCCAAGCACTTGGTGACAAAGCTGACCCGCTCTAAGCTGGAATCCCTTGTCGGAGATTTGGTCAGTCGCACTATCGACCCATGCCGCGTCGCGTTGCAGGACGCAGACCTGAGCATCGATGATATCGACGACGTCATCTTGGTGGGCGGACAAACTCGTATGCCCATGGTGCAAGAGCAGGTGAAGGGTTTCTTCAAGCAAGAAGCGCGACGAGATGTGAACCCAGACGAGGCGGTTGCCATGGGTGCGGCTATTCAGGCAGCGGTCTTAGCCGGTGATGTCAAAGACGTCCTTTTGCTGGACGTTAGCCCGCTATCGCTGGGAATTGAGACCATGGGTCAGGTGATGAGCGTGTTGATCGAAAAGAACACAACCATTCCGACGAAAAAGACTCAAGTGTTTTCTACCGCCGATGACAACCAAACTGCGGTGACGATTCATGTGCTCCAAGGTGAACGCAAGCAAGCGGGACAGAACAAATCGCTGGGACGATTTGATTTGTCGGATATCCCTCCTGCGCCACGGGGCATGCCTCAAATCGAGGTGGCTTTCGATATCGACGCCAACGGCATTTTGAACGTATCGGCAACAGATAAGGCCACCGGTAAGGAGCAGTCCATCGTCATTAAGGCCTCCAGCGGCCTCTCGGACGAAGAAATCGAGCAGATGATTCGAGACGCAGAAGCGCACTCCGAGGAAGACAAGAAGTTCGAAGAGATGGTGTCCTTGCGCAACCAAGCCGATGGCTTGATTCACGGTGCTCGCAAGGCGGTAGAAGACGCGGGTGACACCGCGACGGAAGAAGAAAAGGCGTCGATTGAGGCCGCGGCAGCGGACTTGGAAGAAGCCTTAAAGGGCGACGACAAAGATGCTCTTGAAGAGAAGATTAAGGTGCTCTCAGAAGCCTCAGCCGAGTTGGCGCAAAAGATGTATGCAGAGCAGGCTCAGACAGCCGGTGAGGCAGGCGAAGCTACGCCAGAAGGCGATGCGGTAGACGCCGAGTTTGAAGAAGTAAAAGAGGACAAAGAGCAAAAGCAGTAACGCTTTGGTTCGTTGAGATCCGTCCGAAAGCCACCCTCCGGTGGCTTTTGTCGTTACATAAGCGGTGATCCGCGCGGGGCCCTGACGCCAATCTTGATTGGACGATGCTGACGCGAACGTTGTGAAGGAAAGACATGGCAAAGAAAGATTATTACGAAGTCCTCGGTGTCGGACGCGACGTCTCTGACGGTGACCTAAAAAAGGCCTACCGCCGTATCGCCATGAAACTGCACCCAGACCGCAATCCCGATGACGCGTCTGCAGAAGAAAAATTCAAAGAAGCCAACGAAGCCTATGAAGTGCTTAGTGACGCTGAAAAGCGCCAAATCTATGACCAGTATGGTCATGAGGGGCTGGATGCGAACAGCGGCGGAGGCCGCGGTGCTGCCGGCGGCTTTGGGGACATTTTTGGCGACGTGTTTGGCGACATTTTTGGTGGTGGTCGAGGTGGCGGCCGCAGCGGACCCGCGCGCGGCTCGGATCTGCGGTACAACATGGCGCTGTCGCTGGAGCAAGCAGTCAACGGTGATGCCGTTGAAATTCGCATTCCGGTATTGGCTGGTTGTGACGATTGTGACGGGTCTGGGGCGAAAGCGGGCACATCCGCCAGTACGTGCCCTGAATGTAATGGCGCTGGGCAAATTCGTGTGTCTCAAGGATTCTTTTCGTTGCAGCAAACCTGTCCGCGTTGCCGTGGCCGGGGTGAGGTGATTGCCGATCCCTGCAATGGCTGCGGCGGCGCTGGCCGTGTTGAAAAGCGCAAAACCTTGTCTGTGAAAGTGCCGGCGGGCGTGGATGTGGGCGACCGAATTCGGCTGTCTGGCGAAGGCGAGACGGGACCTAACGGCGGCCCGGCAGGTGACCTCTACGTACAAATCGACGTCAAACCGCACCCAATCTTCCAGCGTGATGGACGGCACTTGCACTGTGAGGTACCCATTTCCTTTCCCGATGCCGCACTAGGTGGCGAACTGGACGTGCCAACTCTGGACGGCCGAGTGAAGCTCAAGGTGCCTGCAGAAACGCAAACCGGCAAAGTCTTTCGTTTGCGCGGCAAGGGTGTTACCCAAGTGCGAGGTAGCGGCATTGGGGACTTGTTGTGCAAAGTAATTGTCGAAACCCCGGTCAAGTTAACGGACGAGCAGCGCGGGCTGTTGCAAGAGCTGAAAAACTCACTCGACTCTAATAGCAAGCACTCGCCAAGAGGCAAAAGCTGGTTCGATGGTGTAAAAAGCTTTTTTGACGAACTGAAACCCTAAGTTGGTCTTCATCCCCGCGTGAACGCACGCGGTGCTTTGGGTTCGAGTCGGTCCATTACTAACGTAGCAGGCAAGTACATGATTCGAGTGGCAGTAGCGGGTGTGGCAGGTCGCATGGGCAAAACCTTGGTGCAGGCCATTATGGAGTCTGAATCATTAACATTTACCGCCGGATTTGAGCACGCAGCGCACCCTCAGATTGGTGACGACGTGGGCACCGTTTGCGGTATGGGCTTGCTCAATGTGACGCTTAGTGCGGATCCATCCCAGCACACCTCCGACTTTGACGTCGTGATTGACTTCACCGTGCCCGGGGCGACATTGGCACTCGCCGACGTATGCGCCTCTCAGGGCAAGCGCATGGTGGTTGGAACCACGGGATTTGACGAAAGTCAGCAGCAGGCACTCAGAGGATTCGCGCAAAAAACCGCGATTTTCGTGTCGCCTAATATGAGCGTTGGGGTCAACCTTTCCATGCGTTTGATCGAACTCGCGGCCCAAGCCTTGGGTGACGACGTAGACGTCGAGGTGATCGAGGCCCACCACAAGCACAAAATTGATGCGCCCTCTGGTACCGCGGTGCGTATTGGTGAAGTCTTAGCGAAGGCCTTGAATCGCAACTTAGCAGAAGACGCTGTGTATGGCCGCCAAGGCATTACCGGGGCCCGGGATTCCAAGACGATTGGCTTCTCCACCATTCGTGGTGGGGACATTGTTGGAGAGCACACTGTGCTCTTCGCCGGCGATGGCGAGCGCCTGGAGATTACCCACCGAGCCCACAGTCGAAACAACTTCGCTCAAGGTGCGCTGCGCGCGGTAGGGTTCGTCGCTGAGGCCGCTCCGGGCTGGTATGACATGCAGGATTTGCTCGGGATCTAAGCCCAACAGAGAAGGTTAGGGCGGAGCGAAACAGCACAGATTTTTACTGATTTTTCACTCCACTCCCCGTACACTCACCGCCTAACCCGCTGGCTCATTTTCAGCACCCTAAAAACCTTGCCTTCGTCTTTCACGTTTGGCCGGTGTCCCTTGGCCTGCGTGTACGCACAGGGCCTCGGAAGGGCGAAGATGACGATAAATCAGTAGGGTTAGGCGTGATAGATCGCGGCATACGAGCCACACTCCATCACAGGTAGCAGACCAGTTAAAAGGGAATCTTCTTGAGACCTGCCCTATTAGTGCTCGAAGACGGAAGCGTATTTCACGGCCAATCCATTGGCGCCACAGGTCAATCTGTTGGTGAGGTGGTGTTCAATACCGCGATGACCGGTTACCAAGAAATTCTGACGGATCCATCCTATTGTCGGCAAATTGTGACGCTGACGTATCCTCAAATCGGTAATACCGGCGTGACGCCTGAAGACGAAGAGTCAGACCAAGTCTGGGCCTCTGGGCTCATCATTCGTCAGGTGCCTCGTCGCGCCAGCAGCTGGCGCGAACGCGGTACGCTGCAAGACTATTTGGAAACACAAAACACCGTAGCGATAGCCGACGTGGATACGCGTCGACTCACAAGGCTGCTGCGAGAAAAAGGCGCATTGGCTGGCTGCATTTTAGCGGATGAAACCGCCGCCACGCCGGCAGGCGAAGCGCATGCGCTGCAAGCCGCCCGAGGTTTTGCCGGTTTGTCCGGAATGGACTTAGCCCAAGAGGTTACTGGTATTCAGCGGCCTTGGACTCAAACCTGTTGGACCCGCGAGTCCGGCTATGGCGAGTTGGTCGAGTCAAAATTTAAGGTTGTCGCCTATGACTTCGGGGTAAAGCGCAACATTCTGCGCATACTGGCGAGTAAGGGCTGTGACCTAACCTTGGTGCCGGCAAAAACCAGCGCCGATGAGGTGCTGGCAATGCAGCCTGATGGCATTTTCTTGTCGAACGGGCCGGGTGATCCGGAGCCTTGTAACTACGCTATTGAGGCGATCCGTCAGTTTCTTGATCAGAATATTCCCATGTTTGGCATCTGCTTGGGCCACCAGTTGATGGCGCTAGCCAGCGGTGCGCAAACGGAAAAAATGACCCACGGTCACCATGGCGCGAACCATCCCGTCCAAGATTTGGATACGGGAGAAGTCATGATCACCAGCCAGAACCACGGATTCGCAGTAGCGGAAAGCAGTTTGCCTGAGCATCTTAAGTGCACCCATAAGTCGCTTTTCGATGGCACCGTGCAGGGGATTCGCCACATGCAGCGGCCTGCGTTTGGTTTCCAAGGGCACCCCGAAGCCAGTCCTGGCCCACAAGATTGTGAATATTTGTTCGATCAATTCATCGATCTGATGCTCGAGCAAAAGAGGTAAAGAGTTAAATGCCGAAGCGTACTGACATTCAATCGATTCTGATCCTAGGCGCGGGCCCCATTGTGATTGGCCAAGCCTGCGAGTTCGATTATTCCGGAGCCCAAGCCTGTAAGGCGCTCAAGGACGAGGGTTACCGGGTCATTCTGGTCAATTCAAACCCAGCGACCATCATGACCGACCCCACCATGGCCGACGCCACCTACGTGGAACCGGTTGAATGGCAGACGGTCAGCAAAATTATTGAACGCGAGCGGCCGGATGCCCTGCTGCCCACCATGGGCGGTCAAACCGCCCTGAACTGTGCGCTGGATCTGGTCAGCGAGGGAGTGCTTGAGCGCCTTGGTGTGCAGATGATTGGTGCGAGCCAAGATGCGATTGATAAGGCCGAAGACCGCGAACGTTTTGATCGTGCGATGAAAGCGATCGGCTTGGAAACGCCTCGTTCGGCTATCGCTCACAGCATGGAAGAAGCGTTTCAGGTACAGAGCCAGCTGGGCTACCCCTGCGTTATTCGGCCGTCATTTACCCTGGGCGGTAGCGGCGGCGGAGTGGCGTACAACCGCGAAGAATTCGAAGAAATATGTACGCGAGGACTCGATCTCTCGCCGACGTCTGAGCTGCTGATTGATGAGTCGTTGCTAGGCTGGAAAGAGTTTGAAATGGAGGTGGTGCGGGACAAAAAAGACAACTGCATCATCGTCTGCGCCATCGAAAATGTCGATCCGATGGGTGTGCATACCGGGGACAGCATCACGGTGGCTCCTGCTCAGACACTAACGGACAAGGAATATCAAATCCTCCGTAACGCATCGATTGCCGTTCTGCGGGAAATCGGCGTAGAAACCGGCGGGTCAAATGTTCAATTTGGCATCAGTCCCGAGGATGGCCGCGTGGTCGTCATCGAAATGAACCCCAGAGTGTCGCGATCGTCGGCATTAGCCTCCAAGGCCACGGGTTTCCCCATCGCAAAAATCGCAGCAAAGCTGGCGGTTGGTTACACATTGGATGAGCTCGAAAATGACATCACAGGCGGTGTGACACCGGCGTCCTTCGAGCCAAGTATCGACTACGTTGTTACCAAGATTCCTCGCTTCACGTTCGAAAAATTCCCCCAGGCCGATACCCGTCTGACCACTCAAATGAAGTCAGTGGGTGAAGTGATGGCCATAGGCTGCACGTTTCAGGAGTCGCTGCAGAAAGCACTTCGCGGCCTTGAAATCGGTATGGTGGGTTTTGATCCGATATTGGACACGCAAGACGCAGAATGGCGCAGCGTGCTCAAGCGCGAGCTGGCGACCCCGAGCACCCTGCGACTGTGGTTTGTTGCTGATGCATTCCGGGTGGGATACAGCCTAGAAGACATTTTTGATTTGACCAAAATCGATCCTTGGTTTTTGGCCGAAATAGAAGACCTGATCGTCGAGGAAACACACTACGCAAATCGGCAGTGTGCCGAAATGACGGAGCAGCAGTGGCGTCAGGCGAAACGTAAGGGGTTTTCCGACGGACGCCTCGCTCAGCTTTTAAGCTGTCTGGAAGCCGATGTTCGATTGGCGCGACGAGCCATGGGCGTCAAACCGGTGTATCGACGCGTTGATACCTGCGCCGCAGAGTTTCCGGCCAACAGCGCTTACATGTATTCGACCTACGAGGAAGAATGCGAAGCCATGCCCACGGATCGAAAAAAGATCATGGTGCTTGGCGGTGGGCCGAATCGCATTGGCCAAGGCATCGAATTCGATTACTGCTGTGTCCACGCGGCCTTGGCGATGCGCGAGGATGGGTATGAAACCATCATGGTGAACTGCAACCCTGAGACGGTATCCACCGATTACGACACGTCGGATCGCTTGTATTTCGAGCCTGTGACGCTGGAAGATGTAATGGCCATCGTCGAGGTAGAGCAGCCTACTGGCGTGATCGTACAATTTGGCGGTCAAACACCGCTGAAGCTTGCGGACGATTTAGCTAAGTTAGGCGTGCCGATTATTGGTACGAGCCCCGATGCCATCGATCGTGCGGAAGATCGAGAGCGTTTTCAGACACTGGTCGACAAACTCAACTTGCGTCAGCCGTCCAATCGGGTTGCCTCCAATGCGGAGCAAGGCGTTCAGCGCGCAGAAGAAATCGGCTATCCGCTGATTGTACGCCCGTCTTATGTTCTGGGTGGTCGAGCCATGGAACTGGTGTACAACGAAGATGAGCTTCGCCTGTACATGCAAAATGCTGTCGATGTGTCCAATGATTCACCGGTTCTACTGGATCGCTTTCTGGATCAGGCGGTAGAGGTCGATGTGGACGCCATTTGTGATGGCGAGCAAGTCGTGATTGGCGGCATCATGCAGCATATTGAGCAGGCCGGTGTGCATTCCGGTGATTCCGCGTGTTCATTGCCGCCCTACAACTTGCCGAAAGCAATCCAAGACGAAATTCGTGAGCAGGTCAAAGCGCTGGCGTTGGAGTTAAACGTTATTGGCTTGATGAACGTGCAAATGGCGGTGCAAGGCGAGGACGTCTTTGTGCTTGAGGTAAACCCGAGGGCGTCACGGACGGTGCCCTTCGTATCGAAGTGTATTGGACACTCCCTTGCGAAACTAGCAGCACGCTGTATGGCAGGCCAAAAGCTGAAAGACCTGGGCTATACCGAGGAGGTTATCCCTCAGTTTGTGCACGTAAAAGAGTCCGTCTTTCCGTTCAATAAGTTTATTGGTGTCGACCCCATCTTGGGCCCGGAAATGAAATCTACCGGTGAAGTGATGGGCGTGGGCGAAACATTTGGTGAAGCGTTTTGCAAGGCGTCTCTGGGTGCCGGCGAACGCCTGCCGCAAGGTGGTCGGGCTTTCCTTAGCGTGAAAGACGTAGACAAAGCAGGCGTTGTCGACGTAGGCAGGAACCTTGTCGACTTAGGCTTCAAGTTGGTGGCAACACGAGGCACGGCGCGAGAACTGCTGAAGGCTGGCGTGAAATGTGATCAGGTAGACAAAGTAAACGAGGGCCGTCCAGACGTCTCTGATATGCTGAAAAACGAACAAATCGATTTGATCATCAACACCACGGAAGGGCGCCAATCCATTGCGGATTCCGCCGTGATTCGCCGCTTGGCGCTGCAGAAAAAGGTATGCTACACGACGACTCTCGCCGGTGGTGAGGCCTTTTGTATCGCAATTCGTCAGGGTATCGGCGATCAGGTGACGAGCCTTCAGCAATTGCACAGCGCATTGGCGCTAGGGGAGTAGTCCTATGCCAAATCCGATGACCGTCAAGGGTGCAGAAAGCCTGCGGGAAGAACTCGCCTATCGTAAGGGCACTT
>JAACDS010000281.1 GCA_009936895.1 Pseudomonadota bacterium | reverse complement strand
TGCTCATGGGAGCGTACAGCCGAGCACCGGTATCGAAATCTGCCGGTGTCACCGACCACTGAGCCTCGCCGGACAGACTGTCGGCGGTTCAACCAATTCACCCAGCGGTTTGGCAAAACCCCGAACCAGCAAACCATGAGACTCCGCGGCTAAATTGTTGATGCCCGAAAAAAGCGAGGAATCTGCGGGATTCTGCACGATTTCTACTGAAGGCCACGGTCGCAGCAATCCCAGCTCTGCCCAGCTCCCATTCAGTAAGCTCGCTACCCCATCAGAGTCGGCAAGACAGCCCAGATGCCCGGCACCCTCTAGGGCGAGACGCCACATCTGCTCAATCAATCGAACACGTTCCTGCAAATCCGCGCGCTGGCGAACCAAGTCAGCCAACTCGTCAAAAGACACCAGCAGCACGGTGAGGCCCGTCATCAGCAGCAAGCCCGTGGCGACACTCACGAGCAACTCGATCAGGCCATAACCCCGCTGCGCTCGCACGGCACACCAGACTTTCACGGGTGATCGCCAAGGGTGATCTGGTACCAGTCCAACGGGTCTTCCGGTTGACACCACCCTTGGGCTTTTGGCCAACGGACCCTAACGCCCAAGGACGTGTTGCCAGCAAGAGAGGCCTGAAAACTCGTCAGATAAGGCTGCTCAAACTCGCCTTGGAAATCCATGGGGGTTTGCGCAATGGTCGCACAGAGGCCCGCCTCCCAATCAGCGTTCAGCGCACAGCCCAAGGCGATCGCTTCGTAAGCTGCCCATTGATCCATCGAACACCACCGGTTAATGCAACTTGGCGTACTTTGAGCCGAATCGTCTGAGGCGATGCTCACACTTAACGTGTCCAGCCATTGCCCTGATGCCACAAGGCCCTGAGGCCATAGCACAGCAACATGATAGGCGTGAATCCGATCAAGAGTGTTCGTCGCAGCTCTCATGACCCGTGTCTGTTGTGTGGCGAAACGCACAGAATCCGCGGTTCGAAACATCAGACGTTGAACTGCCACTACAGGCATCGCGCAAAGCACCAAGGCCACAAGCACCTCCAGCAAGGTAAAGCCTGAATGAGTGGGGTTGGAAGCCTCCCTGCGGTTGCTCACCATCAGCTGGCATCCAACCAGTGCTGTCGACCGAAATGGTCTACCGCGTAGACACCGACATCAGAGGGGAACTGAGGGTGTGCCTGCAGTTCAAACCCTGCTTCGTTACCGATCACACGAATGTCGTAGCTTCCCCGCGTGCCGGCACTGATATCGCAGGGTGCTTGCGCCAGAGGGCCTTCGGCTGCATCGCCAACACCGTCACCGCTGCTATCAGCTAGGGTAACCCACGGGCTGTCTTCGTCAGACCCTGCGGCCAATGCCAGCCCGTGCAATGTTTGAACGCAGGCCGACAATTCGAGACGCATCGCGGCGCTGCGCCCGTGGGCTTGTTGCAAACCGTAGCGCGGCACCGCGATCCACATCAGCAGGGTAATCAGCGCCAGCACCAGCATCAGCTCAATCAAGGTAAAGCCGTCGTGTACTCGGCGCGCTGGCGCGGCACTGCTCGTCTGGGTATCAGTCATGGCACGATGTTGTGCCTCAAGGCACAAACATCCAATCCACCGCGTCGGGCCCGTAGGTAAGCCTTGGCTGAAAGGCCCGCGGGTGCAGGCCAGCAACAGATCAGACGGTCAGAAGTATCTTCCCGACCGTCTCATTACTCGCCATCAAGGCGTGGGCTTCTGCTGTCTGCTCAATAGGGAAACGCGCTTCGATGATCGGTTTGATCAGACCGGACTCAATCTTCGGCCAGACATCGCGCTTAAGGCCGTCCATCACCAACGCTTTCTCGCCAATGGGTCGTGCCCGCAAGGTCGAACCGATCACCCGGGCTCGCTTCATCATCAGCAATCCCAAGTTCACTTCCGTTACCGCACCGCTCATCAGGCCGATCAAAACCAAACGGCCTCTTGAGCCTAAGGCCGTCAGGTTATCCATAAGATACTGCCCACCCACCGGATCGAGGATGACGTCCACGCCGTTTTCCGCCCAAGCTTGAGCGGCCGCGAGAAACGTTCCTGCATGACGAATGGAACCTCCGTCTGCACCCAATGCAATACACTGATCCAACTTAGCCTGATTCCCCACCGTCACGAAGCTGGGATTGTTCGAATGCTTAAGCATCTGCAGTGCCGCAGTGCCCACACCACTGGCCCCAGCGTGCACGATCACGCGTTCCGTTGGCGCTAGGGCAGCTTCCATGTAGAGATTCAAATAAGCCGTCGCAAACACTTCCGGCAGCGCGGCAGCATCGACGCAACTCACCCCGTTGGGTACAGGCAGCACTTGGCCCGCAGGTACCACCACCTCTTCAGCGTATCCGCCGCCGGCCAACAGCGCGCAAACCTCGTCGCCGATGGCGAAGCTCGAGACGCCCTCGCCGAGTTCCGTCACCGTGCCCGCGCATTCCAAGCCCATGATCGGACTGGCACCTGGCGGTGGCGGATAACCGCCGTTTCGCTGGAGTAAGTCCGCGCGATTGATGGCGGACGCCACCACTTGAATGCGTAGCTCGCCGGGTCCGCACTGAGGGCGGTCAAAATCTGCCCAGTCTAAACCGTCGCCTATTACCTGAATCGCTTTCATTGTTTTTCCTTTCGTGAATTCCCTGCCACTACCACGACATACGAATTTTGAGCCCTTGCTCGTGCAGGTACTGTTTCAGGCCACTGACCCGATAGTCTCCGTAGTGCACCATGGATGCCACCAAGGCCGCATCCGCCTTGCCGTCGGTAAGCACTTCGTGCAAGTGCTCGGGCAGGCCCGCTCCACCCGAGGCAATGACCGGAATTCGAACCGCCTCGGCAATCGCGGAGGTCAGCGGTATGTCATATCCGTCTCGGGTGCCGTCGGCGTCTATGGAATTCACCACCAGCTCGCCGGCACCGCGTTTCTCTCCCTCCAATGCCCAGTCCAACGCATCCCGCCCCGTTGGGGTTCTTCCGCCGTTGATGACGATTTCATAGCCGCTGGGTTGCTCGCTGCTGACCTGAACTCGGCGCACATCCATAGACAACACGATGTTCTGATCGCCCACGGCTTCAGAGCACTCGTTGATCAGATCGGGTCGCGCCACCGCCGCCGAATTGACGTTGATCTTTTCCGCGCCGGCCAAGCGCAGATCCGTCGCGTCGG
>JAACDS010000280.1 GCA_009936895.1 Pseudomonadota bacterium | reverse complement strand
GGAGGGCAAGGACATCCATACCCGCTCAGCCTGCTTGATAGCCCAAACCTACCTCGCTGATTCGATCCGCTGCACACCGGTCGATTCCCATGAAAAACAAAGCACGTAGGTCATGTCAGCACCTGTAAAACCTTCCATCCAAACTCGGCTTAATTTACTAAATGAGCGAATTCAGCAGGCCTGTGCCGAAAGCGGCCGGCATGGGCAGAGTGTGACGCTCATCGGCGTCAGCAAAACCAAACCCGCCAAAGACGTGGCCGAAGCTCACGATCTGGGTCTAACGCACTTCGGGGAAAACTACCTTCAAGAAGCGGTGAACAAAATCGAGGAACTGTGCGAACTCAGTGCACAGTGGCACTACATCGGCGCAATCCAATCCAACAAAACCAAGGATGTGGCCAAATACTTCGACTGGGTGCATACCGTCGATCGGCTCAAAATTGGGCAGCGGTTAAGCGCCCAATGCCCAGAAGGCAAGATTCTGAAGGTGCTGGTCCAAGTCAATATCGACGCGGATCCCAACAAGAGCGGATGTCTTGCGTCCCAGGTGCCTTCCTTCGTCGAGGAACTCATGCAACTGCCTCAGCTTGAGGTTCGAGGTTTGATGACCATCCTCAGTCAATCGTCGGATCCTAGGGCCAGCTATGAAAGCGTGGCACAATTGCACCGTGACGTTAACACCGGTCTATCACCGGAGAAGCGGCAGCAGTGGGATACCCTGTCCATGGGCATGACCGGCGATATGGAACACGCCATTGCTGCCGGAGCGACACACATCCGGATCGGTACCGCCCTCTTTGGTGGCCGGGCCTGAACGTTTTTTGGGAAATACAGTGATGACCATTGCCTTTATTGGTGCAGGAAATATGGCGGGCAGCCTCATTCGCGGCCTGCAGACCAGCGGTACGCCGGCGGATAAGATTATCGCCGCAGACCCGGCGCAGGTCCAGTTAGACGCCTTGGCCCGCTTGGGTATCCAGACAACGACGGACAATGCCGTCGCCGTCGACGCAGCAGATATCGTTGTCCTTGCGATCAAACCGCAAATCACGGGTAACGTGCTGAAACAATTGCCGCCGTTGCAGCAGCATCAATTGGTGATATCCATTGTGGCCGGTATCGACATGCGCAGCCTTCAAGACTGGCTGCCAAACAAACAGCCCATCGTGCGCTGCATGCCAAACACACCCGCCCTGCTGGGTGCCGGCATTACTGGGCTGTTCGCCAATGCGTCAGTGAATGGCCCCCAACGCCACAAAGCCCAAGACATACTCAATGGCGTCGGCAGCAGCGTATGGGTCAGTGAAGAATCTCAACTTGACGCGGTAACTGCAGTGTCCGGCAGCGGTCCTGCCTACTATTTTTTACTGATGGAAAGCATGGTTGCCAGTGCGCTGGCCTTAGGGCTGGATGCGGAAACCAGCCGAAAGCTGGTCGTGGAGACCGCCCGAGGCGCCGCACTGATGGCCTGCGAGCCGAACGCAGATCCCGCGACGCTCAGGCGTAATGTCACCTCGCCAGGAGGCACAACCGAAGCGGCACTGAACGTCATGCAAGAACAAGGATTACCAACAACCGTGGACAACGCACTTCAAGCCGCCAAGGATCGCGCCGAAACACTAGCACTGGAATTTGGGAGCGAAGCATGAACCCGTCGCTTTATATGATCGTAGACCTGATTTTTCGTCTGGCGACGATGCTGTTTCTCGTGCGATTCCTGCTCCAAGCCTGCGCCGCCGATTTCTACAATCCCATCAGCCAAGCCATTGTAAAAGGCAGCGACGGCATCGCGGCACCATTGCGCAGGCTGTTGCCAAAGACCGGGCGCGTCGATCTCGCGTCACTGCTGCTGGCATGGCTCATGGGCATCGTATTCGTCGCGCTCATCACCATGGGCGGCTTGGGTATTGGTGAGTATTTGTTAACCGGGTTCGTCCGCCTGCTCAGCATCTTGGTGGATTTTTATTGGTGGTCGACCCTGCTGTTGGTGATCGCTAGCTTTATCAGCCAAGGCAATTACCATCCGGCGCTGTCCTTGCTTGAGGAGTTACTTGCCCCGCTGATGACGCCTTTGAGAAACATCCTGCCGACCGCAGGCCCTCTGGACTTTTCGCCCATGGTATTGATTCTGCTGCTCTCGATTCTGCAGCAGTCGCTACCGAGAGCTTACGGACTGGTGTGAGCAAGTGAACTCTGCAGCGGTATCCGTTGGTATTGTCAGCCCACAACGCTTCCATAGCGTGGCACCGCTGACCCTGCAAAACGGCAGCGTGCTTGATACCTACGAATTGGTCTACGAGACTTACGGCACGTTAAATACCGACAAGTCCAATGCGCTGCTGATCTGCCACGCCCTTTCCGGTCATCACCACGCGGCAGGATTGCATCAAGAGGACGACGCAAAACCGGGTTGGTGGGATGCCTGTATTGGACCCAACAAGGCCATCGACACAAATGCTTTTTTTGTCGTGAGCGTGAACAACTTGGGTGGGTGCCATGGCAGTACTGGTCCACGCAGTATCAACCCGAACACGGGCAAGACCTATGGGCCAGACTTTCCCCACGTTGTCGTAAAAGACTGGGTGAACACCCAAGCCGCCCTTGCTGACCATTTGGGTATCGATGTTTTTGCCGCCGTGGTCGGCGGCAGCCTCGGCGGCATGCAGGCACTGCAGTGGTCTATCGATTATCCCGACCGCCTGCGCGCCTGTGTTGCCATCGCTTCGGCGGCTAAGTTGTCTGCACAAAACATCGCGTTTAACGAAATTGCGCGTCAGGCCATTTCCAGCGATCAGGACTTCAACGAGGGTCGTTACTTTGAGGAAGAGAAGAACCCGGATCGAGGGCTGGGCCTTGCGCGGATGATCGGACACGTCACCTATCTCTCTGCCGATGGAATGGGAACAAAGTTCGGCCGCGAAGTTAAATCCGGTGATTTTGATGCCGGATACGACGTGGAATTTCAGGTCGAAAGCTATTTGAACTATCAGGGCCGAGCCTTCACCCAGTACTTCGACGCCAATACGTATTTACTAATGACCAAGGCCCTGGATCACTTCGACCCCGCCCGAGAAACCAAAGGGGATCTGGTTTCAGCATTTCAAAAGGCGACCTGTAAATACTTGGTTTTGTCGTTTAGCACAGACTGGCGCTTTTCTGCTGCTCGCTCCCAAGAGATCGTCGATGCCTTGGTACGAGCCAAAAAGAATGTCGCCAGCGCTGTGATCGAGTCCGAACACGGGCACGATTCCTTTTTGCTGCCTATAGAGCGCTACACCAACGCCCTGAAAACCTTCTTAGACCAGTTACTGATAATGCAAAAAGGTGAGTCCGAATGACCTTGCGAGGCGACCTAGCCCTTATCACCAAGCTCATCAATGCCGATGCCCGGGTGCTTGACCTAGGTTGCGGCACCGGTGATTTGTTGGCCAGCCTACAGGCAGAAAAAAACGTCAACGGCTATGGCTTGGACAAGGACCCCACAAACATTCAAGTGTGTCTGAGCAAGGGCGTAAACGTCATAGAGCAAGACTTGGATGCCGGTATCGCCAACTTTGCCGATGACAATTTTGACATGGTCGTGATGACCGATGCCTTACAGGCGGTTCGAGACCCGCGAGGATTACTGCGCGAGATGCTGCGCATCGGCGAAGAGTGCGTGGTCACCTTTCCCAATTTCGGTCACTGGCGTTGCCGGGCGCAACTGGGCTTAAGAGGACATATGCCCGTACCCAAGCATTTGCCCCATCACTGGCACAACACACCCAATATCCATCTGTGCACGACTCAAGACTTTGAGCGCCTATGCCACGAAGAGAATTTCCGCATCATCCAGCGTCGAGTGGTGAATACCCCATACCGCGAACACTGGTCCATTACACTGGCCCCAAACTTGATGGCCAGTCACGCCTTCTACCGCTTAGGGAGACCATCGTGAGAACGCTATTTCGACAATTAGGGAAGCCAAGGATGTGGGTGGCCGCACTGACCCTGCTGTTTGCGCTGCAACCCGCTCACGCACAGCAAATGCAGCGCTTTGGCGACTATGAGCTGCACTACATCGTCATTCCTACCACAATGCTGAAACCCGACATCGCCGCCCGATACAACATTCGTCGCGGCAAGGACCGTGCGCTATGCAACATTTCTGTAATCGACAACAACGGTGTCGGGGTCAAGGCTGCTTTGGAAGGCTCCAGTCAAAACTTGCTGGGCCAACGTCAGGGACTCACGTTTACCGAGGTAGTGGACGGCGACGCCATTTATTATCTGGCTACGATTCGTCACGCCAATGAGGAAGTACATCGAATCGATATCGACGCACAGGTTGTTGCCTCACCGACATCCAAGGGTGCCAGCACGACGTTAAAACTTACCCAAAAACTGTATTGGGCTGAGTAGTGGACCTCGTCCTCGCCACGCGCAATCAAGGCAAAATTGACGAGATGCGTCCCATGCTAGCGAACGTCGGCTTCAATCTTGTTAACCAATCCGACACCGACATTCCAAGTCCCGTCGAAGACGCCGCGACCTTTGTTGAAAACGCATTAATCAAAGCCCGAGCGGTATGCGCCGCTACCGGATTGCCCAGCATCGCTGACGACAGCGGACTGGTCGTTGCTGCCCTAGGCGGTGCGCCTGGCATTTTCAGCGCACGCTACGCTGGAGAGGAAGCGACTGACGGCGACAACAACGCGCGCTTGCTCCGTGAGCTGGCTTCTCATACCGATCGAAGCGCTTATTTTTTTTGCTGCATGGTTTTTTTGCGATCTGCCCAAGACCCAACACCGTTGATTGCAACCGGCCGATGGCATGGGGAAATTTTGACGGAACCCAAGGGCGATGGTGGCTTTGGTTATGATCCGCTGTTCTGGGTACCGGACCTGAAAAAGAGCGCCGCAGAACTGGTCAAAGCAGAAAAAAACACCATCAGCCATCGAGGCCAAGCCTGTGCACTGATGCTGCAATCGCTCAGCGCGCAGCCTTTCACCGCAACCCGCTGACGCAGTGCTCATCGACCCAAGAACGGACAGTCGTGCGCTGGGGCTCTATGTGCACTTCCCGTGGTGCATCAAAAAATGCCCCTACTGCGACTTCAATTCTCATCCGCTGAAGGAAACCACGGATCAAGCCGCTTACTTAGAGGCTTTGCTATCAGACTGGCAGCACCAGTACGACATTTTGGGGCAAAAGCGGTTAGCGGAGACGCCCTCGGAAAATTTCACGTCTATTTTTTTTGGCGGCGGCACACCGAGCTTGTTCAAGCCCGACCATTTGCACCGCCTGATGCGCGAGATCCCTCACCGGGAAGCGGAAACCACCTTAGAGGTCAATCCAGGAAGTACCGAGTATTTCCGTTTCGAAGACTATCAAGCCGCCGGTATCAACCGGCTGTCGATTGGTGCACAGAGCTTTTCCAACACTCAGCTTGCAGCCTTAGGGCGAGTGCATCAAATGCACGAAACCCTGCAGGCCTTTGAGCGCGCCCGACACGCCGGTTTCGACAACATCAACTTTGACCTGATGTGGGGACTGCCTGGGCAAACCGTCACAGGTGCCTTGGCGGACTTACAGCAAGCCATCGCTCTGTCACCAGAACACATCTCGTGGTACCAGCTCACCATCGAAGCAAAAACAGAATTCGCTCGCCGTCCACCACTGCTGCCCAAGGACGGTTTTCTGCAAGACATAGAAGCGGCAGGGCTAGCGCTTCTGGCAGACGCAGGATTCGAGCGTTACGAGGTCTCAGCATTTGCCAAACCCGACAGGCAGTGCAAACACAATCTCACGTATTGGAGCTTCGCTGATTATCTGGGTATCGGCGCCGGTGCCCACGGTAAGATCAGCGTCGACGATCGGATTCTGCGAACCCAGCGGCCAAGCCAGCCTCGCCTGTATCAACAGGATCCGAAGACTATCGCTCCGGCTCAGGTGAATCCCGAACAACGAGGGCTGGAGTTCATGATGAACGCACTACGGCTGATCGACGGGGTTGAACAGTCTATTTTTGAGGAACGGACACACATGCCTTGGCATAGCATCGAAACGGTCTGGCAAGAGCTGGTGACTCAGGGTTTGGTGGCAGCCGACCGATGCGCTACCACACCTTTGGGTCTACGCTATTTGGACAGCGTGCTCGAGCGGTTGTTATAACACGAGTCCGGACGCCGTTGAGGGAACACGCCGATACTGCAAGTCGCGGATCTCATGACCTAGCCGCTCACCACGAGCCTCAAACTTCGTTACCTCGCGAACCTCTTCGGCAACCACCGACGGTTCATTGGCTGCGCGCATCTCATCCTGCACCAGCTCAAATCCAGCGTGTCCGACAAAATGCTCCACCATCCATTCACCATAGGGAGCCCAGTCCGTTGCCAAGCGCACAATGCCCCCGGCAAGAATCTTCTGATGCAGCTGTTCAAGGAAATCTGGCTGAATGAGTCGCCGCTTGTGGTGACGTTTTTTCGGCCAAGGATCAGGGAAAAATATGCGCACCTCCGACAGACTCTCATCGGCGATCTGCTCCAGTAAGAGCTGGGCAGGTTGATCAACCAAGCGAACGTTTTCGATCTCCAGCTTTTTCAACCGCGACAGCATCGATCCGATACCCGGCTGGTACAGCTCAACACCCAAAAGCCGCCAATGAGGCTGCTGCTGGGCCCAAGCAAGCAACTCAAAGCCCATGCCAAAGCCGATCTCCATACCCAGCGGACGCTGATCTAAATCCTCGCTGGACCATCGATACTGATCGGTCAGCGCGTCAAGGGCCGCCGCTTGAGCCTTGGTGAAGCGACCGCGCCGCCGAATGTAGTTGAACGCTGTATCCGGCTCACTCGATTCCAAATTCCGGGTGGTAGACATGTAGCTCCTATGATTTTCCAGATCCGTTCAACCGACCCTAGTCGGACCGTATTGCTGCAACGAGCAAGCAGCCCCAACCGGCGATCAAACACAAGCCGCCAAGGGGTGTCACGGGCCCCAGCCAAGTGGCTTGCAGCAGCACTAGGCCGTAGATGCTACCGCTGAAAGCCAGAACACCGGTTACGAACAAGACACCGGCCACTTTCAGCAGCCCGGGCCCGCCTTGGCGCAACCAAATACCAGTAACCAACAGCACTAGGGCATGAGTCATTTGATACGTCACACCCGTTTGCCAACTGGCCAAGCTCGATGCAGAGAGCACATCTTTCAGCCCATGGGCGGCAAATGCCCCCAGTAGAACGGCGACAAGGCCATAGGCAGCGGCGGTGCTCATCAACAATCTAGCGCTCACCGACGTTGGCAGCATGCTGTTTACCCCTATACGAGAAGTGAAATCGGCTCAAAACCGAATTTTTTGGATGGTACAGGACGGGGCCGTTAGACGCTCCGATTTCCAGGCGCCCTCGGCAAACCGTAGAAGACTGGCCCGGTACCTTCAACCCAGGCAATCCAGCACTGGCCACCGTTGGCGTGGCTTGGTGTGTCAGGTACGGCGTTGATCGTCTTTGGTTTTCAAGCAGCATTTTTTTAGACGATCTGATCGCGTGATTCCACAGCGGATCCCGACATAAAAACGCCCTCGTTGAGAGGGCGCTTTTATGTCGAGCTTACACTCAGGCGGGCGACCTATCCGTCCATCACTCGGCGATAGCCGTCTTCAGCTTATTCATCGCATTTTTTTCAAGCTGGCGAATGCGCTCGGCGGAAACCCCGTATTCAGCAGCCAACTCGTGCAGTGTGGATTTGTCATCACTGAGCCATCGCTGCTGAAGAATGTCACGACTGCGCTCATCCAAACCCGCCAGCCCCGCGCTGAGGCGCAAGTGCATGTCTTTGTCGCTGTTGGCGTCGGCCACGAGATCCGCCGGATCCGGCGCAGCGGAAGGCAGAAAGTGAACTGGCGCCGTCGCCGTTTCATCGTCACTACCGTAACCGTCGAAAGCCATATCACTGGCACTTAGCCGACTTTCCATACGCGTCACCTCGGCAGTGGGCACGCCCAGTTCATCGGCAATAGCTGCGGTCTCTTCAACGCTTAACCAGCTGGTGGATTTCTTGGCACCACGTAGGTTGAAAAACAACTTTCGCTGGGCCTTGGTTGTTGCCACCTTAACGATTCGCCAGTTACGCAGGATGTACTCGTGCATCTCTGCCTTGATCCAATGCACGGCAAAGGAAATCAACCGCACACCCACGTTGGGATCGAAGCGTTTGACCGCCTTCATCAATCCCACATTGCCTTCTTGAATGAGGTCCGCTTGGGATAGGCCGTAGCCTTTGTATGAGCGTGCCAGATACACGACGAAGCGCAGATGGCACATGACCAGCTCACGAGCGGCATCTAGATCTTCATTATTTCTCAGCCGGTGGGCGAGGGACTGTTCGTCCTCTGGGGTGAGAATTGGAAATTGGCTGATCGTACGCAGGTATGCGTCAAGGTCAGCCCCTGGCGCCAAGCTTGGCATTTTCATTATATCTGTTGTCATTTTCTCTGCCCTCAATTGGGTTTGCCTGCACGGATTTCGCGGGCGTAAAGCACCGACCGCCGTCGATTAAGTGCTACTTTGAGTAACGTCACCGCGGATCTTAGCACTCGTCAACAGAGAGTGCTAATGGGGTTTTGAGACAGAGTTCAACAACTGGGCTCGTGCAGGAAGCCGTCACTAGGATGGTGGTTTGTCCGTTCCGCCTCGCTGAAACAAGGCTAACATCGCACCGGCAACCCCCAAGAACCAACCCACCAGTAAAATGGCGAGCAAAAAGCCCGGGGTAAAGCCCGCGATTTCAATACCGGCCCGATACGAGACCAACAACGATTGCAGAGGCGCTTCAATTTGGTTCAGGAAAACAGCGATCAGCATAATGGCCATCACACCACCACCGATGCCATACGCCGAGCCAAAATACAAAAACGGTCGACGCATTTGTGCAGGAGTCGCTCCGATCAGCGCCAATACCCTCAGTTCGCCCAAACGCGATTCGATAGCCAGCCGCACCGATGCAAAGGCGACCAGTACCGCCGCAATCAACAGCATGATCGATAGCCCACTACCCAGACGATTAAACAACTCCGACAGGTCACGAAGCCGTTCCAACCACGTCATTTCAATCACAACATCGTCTACCCCGGTTTGGGCCGATAGCTTGCGACTGAGAGCGTCCAGCTGGAGGTATGAGCTACTGTCATTCAATACAACGGCAAAGGAAGCCGGGAGCGGGTTGCTGCCTACCGCGGCCATGGCGTCTCGAAGAAACGCCGACTCGTCGCTTTGTTCTAACAACTCCTGCAAGGCCTGATCTGGGGTAGTGCGGATGACTCGTTCAACCCCTGTTTCACGGTTCAAGCGGATCTCCATATCGTCAATTAACTGCTGCGACGCAGCCAACTTCATATAAACCGTCAGGCCAGCGCTACCCTGCCATTGCTGGTTAATGGCTTGGACATTGCTTTGGGCAATCCAAAGTAAACCCGGCAGCGTCAGCGCGACACCAACCATCAGCCAAACGAGAAAGCTGCTTATCAGGCGCTGACTTACAAACAGGGAGGCATCCGAGGCAGCGCGCCCGTGATCGGCAAACCAAGCCTGCAGACGTCCGCCCTTGGGTCGCTCGACAGCCAGCGGACTCTCCCCGTCTCGTCCGTCCTCTGCCTTGGTATCCCCCGCCATTACGTAGCGACCTCTGAGGAAGCAGCGGTATCCTGAACAAGCGCGCCCTGAGAAAGATGCAAAATTCGACAGCCTTGGTCTTTGATTAAGTCGATATCGTGACTGGCCACGAGCACAGTCGACCCTAAATCGCAGAATTGATGGAACAACGACATGACCTGACGCGACAGATAGGGGTCCAAGTTGCCGGTCGGTTCGTCTGCCAAAATAATGCGCGGTCGATTCACCACGGCTCGGGCAATGCCAACACGCTGTTGTTCACCCGTGGATAGGTGCTTCGGAAAGAGGCCGCCCTTATCGCTCAGATCAACCGTCGACAAGGCACCTCGCACGCGACGCGCTATATCCTTCGCCGACAGGTGCGTAATGCGCAGAGGCAGAGCAACGTTATCGTATACGGTTCGATTTTCCAGGAGATTGTGATCCTGTAACACGATGCCAACCTGACGCCGGTACCACGGCATCTGTTTGGGACCCAGCTGACTCACATCACTGCCATCCACCAAGACTCTTCCCGTGGTTGGTGTTTCCGCCCCGATCAACATTTTCAGTAGAGTACTTTTCCCTGCACCGGAATGACCGGTCAGAAACACCATGGAACCCGACTCGATACTGAGTGAAACATCGGACAAGCCTTCTTGCCCATTGTCAAAGCGCCGTGTCACATGTTGAAGCTGCAACCGGGCCATGATTAGGTGACGTCGTCGGACTGCAATAAAGCCGCCACAAACTCTTCGGGCTCGAACTCGCGCAGATCTTCAACGCCTTCGCCAACACCAATGAAACAGATGGGCACCTGTTCGGCTCCGTCGCTTTGAGATGCCAGTGCAAAGAGCACCCCGGCCTTAGCAGTTCCGTCGAGCTTGGTCACCACCAAGCCCGTCAGCGGCACCGTTTCGTTAAACAATTTAACCTGACTCAACGCATTTTGACCCACGCCGCCATCGAGCACCAAAATCACTTCGTGAGGGGCATCGGGGTCTAGGCGTTTTACGACCCGCTGGATTTTTGCCAGCTCGTCCATCAATTGGCTCTTTGCCTGAAGACGGCCGGCGGTATCCACCAACAGCACATCGACCCCCTTGGACTGGGCGCTTTGGACTGCGTCGAACGCCACCGACGCACTGTCTGAACCCTGGGCCTGAGCGACAACAGGAATGTCTTCACGCTGGCCCCAGGCCTGAAGCTGCTCCACCGCAGCTGCTCGGAAGGTATCTCCTGCAGCCAACATCACATTCAGACCCTGCGTTTTATAGCGCTTGGCAAGTTTGCCGATGGTGGTGGTTTTACCCACTCCGTTCACGCCAACAAAAAAGATTACCTTGGGCAGACCATCGGGCTTGCGCGTTGCAAGAGAAATGGGTCGAGCCACACCCTGCAGGCGCTGCACCAGCAACTCGTGCAGCGCCTGGTAGAGGGCGCCTACATTCGCCAGTTCACGACGTCCCGCGCGATCGGTCAGCTCGGTCATAATCGCTTGCGTGGTTTCGAGCCCAACGTCAGTGGTCAGCAGTGCGGTTTCCAAATCCTCCAGCGCAGATTCATTGATTTCCTTTTCGCCCAAAAGCAGGTTGCCCAAACCCGTCGCCAGCTGGTCTCGCGTTTTCGACAGACCGCTGCGCAGTCTGCCGAAAAAGCTTTTCGCTGCGGGTTGGTCTGAACTGGAGACGGACTCAGTTTCGGTCGGCTCGGTCATTTTCGTTATCTCTTGGCCTATGAGCGACGGG
>JAACDS010000279.1 GCA_009936895.1 Pseudomonadota bacterium | reverse complement strand
GTCATCGATTCATGCCTTTGATATCGAACCGAGCGAACGCCATGGCCAAAGCTGGGTGACGTTCAGTGTTCTACCGTCACGGCGGAATCCTGACGAGATCATTCGCTGCGAGGCTCGGGTGTCGGACCGGCGACGCGTCAAAAGCTCGGACGGTTCTTCCAGTGAGCGTTATTTCATTCGTACCGAACTGGTGATCGGCGGCACTGCCTTCACTATCGAAATGTCCTTGGCCAATCGAGGCTCTATGGGCTATCGCATGTTGCTCGGGCGAACGGCGATACGCGGCAACTTCATTGTTGACCCAGCAGGTTCGTACCTAACCAGCAAGCCACCCAAGGCGCGCTAATGTTCCGTTTTGTTTTTTCGTTATCAGGCCCTATTTCCGGAGACTCTCTATGAAGATCGCTGTGCTGTCACGCAGCCCTAACATCCACTCCACCAAACGCTTGGTAGAGGCTGCTAAAGCCCGCGGGCACGAAGTTCGCGTGGTCGATCATGTCCGCTGCTTTATGGACATCACATCCGATCGTCCGTCCCTGCACTATCAGGACGAGGAATTCGCCGCGGAGCACTTTGATGCGGTGATTCCAAGAATCGGCGCTTCCGTCACATTTTACGGAACCGCTGTGGTCAGACAGTTTGAAATGATGGGCGTGTATAGCGTGAACGAATCGGTAGCGATCACTCGTTCTCGGGATAAGCTGCGTTCACTGCAGTTACTGTCACGCCGTGGCGTCGGCATACCGGTAACGGCCTTTGCGCGATCGCCGGACGATGTACCCGGTCTGATTCGAGAAGTAGGCGGCGCCCCTCTCGTGATCAAGCTGCTGGAGGGCACTCAGGGTATTGGTGTGGTGCTGGCGGAAACCAGGACCGCTGCGAAAAGCGTAATTCAGGGCTTTATGGGCCTGTCCGCGAACATTCTCGTTCAGGAATACATCAAGGAAGCTGGTGGCTCGGATATTCGCTGCTTTGTGGTGGGCGGCAAAGTCATCGCGGCCATGCAGCGCACGGCACCGGAAGGCGACTTTCGCTCCAATCTGCATCGTGGCGGCAGTGCGTCCTTGGTTAAGCTCTCTCCCAAGGAGCGCCGCACGGCGGTTAATGCCGCGAAAATCATGGGTTTAAACGTGTGCGGCGTCGACTTGTTGCGATCCGATCGCGGACCCTTGGTCATGGAGGTAAATTCCTCACCGGGCATCGGAGGCATCGAAGCCGCCACCGGCAAGGATGTTGCTAACCTGATCATCGAATTCATCGAGCGCGAAGCCCGGCCTAAGCGCACGCGAACTCGGGGCACGGGCTAAGACTCAAAAACGAGGGCTAGGGAGCTAGGAGGAGCACCAGCTCAGGCCGACATCAGGACAGGCCTTTGGATAACTCGAATGCCTCAGCACTCTGGCGTTGAAGTTCAGGCGACAGCAGATACTCCGCTGCGGTTTGCGCCAACGCCTTGGCCCCATCAATCACGGCAGCATCGCCCTTTTCGGATCGGGCCCACTGGGCAAATTCCGGGTTGTGAATCACTACATTGGGCGGTGCCACCGCCAACATCGGATGAATCGACGGCAGGCGGTAACTCACATTGCCCATATCTGTGCTGCCAGCACCGAATTTTAGCGCCTGCTCATGATCGACAAAGCTGCGCCCCAGCTGCTCGGCGTGATACCGGAACCGACCAGCGAGAGGCCAGTTGGTGTTCAGATCCAGGTAGTCTACGCCCGCCCAATTGACTTCCACGGTACAGCCGCTACCGGTGGCGCCGGCTTCAAAGCAGGCCTGCACCCGGGGCTTGAGTTTCGCCAAGTCTTTTTCATTGGCCGCGCGGACATAGAACTGACCCACCGTACGATCCGGTACGATATTCGGTGCGGAGCCGCCTTCTTCGACAATACCGTGAATGCGCTCGGTAGAACGAATGTGCTGACGCAGATTGGAAATGGCTTGGTAGGCCAGCAGCAGGCCGTCCAGTGCATTAATGCCCTTGTGTGGCATTGCTGAGGCGTGGGAGGCCTTACCGTGATAAATCACTTCCACTTCGGCAATGCAGATCGAGGGCATGGTGGCAAGATTCACGCCGGCCGGATGAATCATTAGCGCGGCATCGATACCCTCGAATGCGCCTGCGCGCGCCATCAATTCTTTACCGCCGCCCCGCTCTTCCGCCGGCGTGCCGAGCAGTTTCACCCGTCCGGGCAAGCGACTGGCAACGGTACTGAGCGCGAGCGCGGCTCCCAGCGCAGTCGTCGCGATGATGTTGTGGCCACAAGCGTGACCAATATCGGGTAACGCGTCGTACTCCGCCAGCACCGCTACCGTGGGCCCATCCTGGTCTGGGTTGATGGTGCTCTCAAAGGCGGTCTCTAACGTGTAGACACCGGTTTCCACCGGCAGCGCATGATCACGCAGCGTCTTTGTCAAGGTCTGGCAGGCGAAGTGCTCTTGAAAAGCCAGTTCCGGACGTTCATGGATTGCGTGAGAGACGTTTAGCAACGTCGGTGCTACGGCATCTACCGCCGCATCAATCTCTGCCTGCAGGGCTGCATGTTCGGTATCGCTCATTGGTTCGCTCTCCACAATCTGGTCGTCGGTCATATTCTTCTACTGTCCAGACTATCAGAACCTGATGTCCATACCTGCTCTCGACTTCGGGTTCGCGTACACTGGCTTGAATGAATATAGGTCACTTAGTGGGGGGAGAATGGAACTCAAAGATAAGGTTGTTGTCATTACGGGCGGCAGTGGTGGCATTGGCAGAGCCATGGCCGAAGCGTTTTTGCAGGAAGGTGCCACCGGCATCATGTTGGCGGACTTGGATGCGGAAGCGGTGGATCAGGCAGCGGCTGATATCGGCTGTGACGGTATGGCCTGCGATGTC